>NZ_LFJB01000075.1:0-74311 GCF_006658625.1 Bradyrhizobium sp. UNPF46 | reverse complement strand
AGGTCGCGACGAGCGGTCGAGCAAGCCATCCACACCTTCTGCGCGGAAGCGCTTGACCCATTTGGCGACGGTCTTCGGCGTCGTGTCCATCGAAACAAGAAGCCCGCGGCCGGGTGCTTCCCGCGCGGGTCGACTTAGACTTTTCGATGATGTCATTCTGCCAGTGTTCTGCCCGACGTGTCAAAGGAGCAATCTCAATTCGAAACGCCGGCATCTCAGGCCTTCGACCCGGCATCGCCCTCGACGGCGTCTTCCGGACGCACGATGACGCGCTCGACCTAGTGGATCGCTTCGCCGTCTTCGTTGTTCTCGACCGGCTGTGCGGCCTTGCCCCGGCCGCGATCGAGGATAGCGTTGGCCGCGGAGAGGCGCTCGGCCGGCGTCGCATCATCGCTGCGCATGATCCCGACGAGAACCCTGAGGGCCGTCCTTGTGTGGCCGCGCGCCAGCGATCGGATCTCGGTCAGGGTCCGTGCCGCGCCATTTTCCTAGCCGCGGACCGGGCGGACGGCCCGCCAACGAGCTCGCACTCGACATCCTCGCTCACGACACCATCTCCCACAGCACGATTGCGACGAGGCCCGCGAGGGCGAGCGATATCAGATAGGCTGTCATTATTCCCTCCAGAGAAAAGAAACGCGCGGCAGATCACGCAAGGCGAGGCGCGATCGTATCGGGCGCGAACCCTATCTCCGTGTTTCCGGAGACCGCAGCGGCGCTGGCAATTGGCCCCGGCGCCGCGGGCCGGCACGTTCGCGCGCGCACGGCCAGCAATGGTTCCGAAGGCGGCGCGCCGATCGGCGCTCCATGAACGCGCATCAAGCGAGTGCGTGGCCGCAATGCGCCGCCGCCGTCCGATCTCGAAATCGAGACGAGAAAACCCGCAGCGGAAGTTATCCGCGCGGGTGAACCAAACTCGTCTCGATGAGGTCATTCATGCCGGTGTTTTGCCCGACGTGTCAAACCAACGAATGCGCTCCAGCGAAGTTGGTCGATCGGGAGAACCGTCATGACACCCAGGCCATCTCGCAAGCCGCGCAACGAAGGCAAGCCGCACGCCGGCAAGGTGCGCAACAAGCAAGACACCGTCCTCGATGAGTCCCCCGAAACCGCAGACGGGGATCGCGACCTCGTGCGCGGCGAGGGCGGCACCATCGAGATTCCCACCAAGCCCGGCGATTTGTCGAAGGACGATTAGGCGCGCCGGAACTTACCCGACGGGGGCCGCGTTGATGTCATTGATGGAAGGAACGTTGGTGCGATGAAGCACACTGTGCTGGTTGTTGACGACGATCCCGCCGTCCTCGACGTGGTCGTGGACATGCTGGAGGATCTCGGCTGCGAGGTGGTCAGCGCCCACAGCGGCGAGGACGCGCTCGAAAGGCTCGGACAGAACCGGGACATCTCGATCCTCATCACCGACATCAACATGCCCGGCATGGATGGTCATGAGCTGGCCGAGCTGGCCAAGCGTGTCCGCCCGGAGCTGAAGATGCTGCAACTGTCCGGTCGCGAACCCCGGCGCGGCGGCCTGCCGATGATCAGGAAGCCGTTCTCGTTCGAGGAACTCGCCGAGATCCTCGAGCGCACCACAGGCATTCATTGACCATCGCGCCCATTGAAAAACCCGCAGCGGATGGCGTCCGCGCGGGCTGAACCGAACTCTTCTGATGATGGCAATATGCCGGTGTTTTGCCCGACGTGTCAACGCGGCGAACCCGGTCGAAGGAGTCCCTCCTCCCAGCTCAATATGTGGTGCGCAACGGGCTTGCTTCAAGTCCCCGCCCCTGCCGTAGAACCCCCGACCCAACGAACATCCAACGCCACCAGCCGAGGGGTCAATATGCCTGTCCTGCTTCCGACGTCCCGTTCACGCCGCCGCGCCCAGAGTGCCGACGCGCCGAACCAGACAATGACCGACCATGACGTCGTGATCGCCGGCGGCGGGCCGACCGGCCTGATGCTGGCCGCCGAGCTCGCGCTCGCCGATGTCGACGTTGCCGTGGTCGAGCGGCGCGCCGACCAGACGCTGGTCGAGACGCGCGCCGGGGGCCTGCATGCGCGCACCATCGAGGTCCTCGATCAGCGCGGCGTCGCGGACCGCTTCCTGCGCGAAGGAAAGATCGTCCAGCTCGCCGGCTTTGCCTGGACCAGGCTCGAGATCAGCGATCTCCCCACAAGGCACGCTTACGGACTCGCGCTGCGGCAGAACCATGTCGAGCGCATCCTGGCCGACTGGGCCGAAGAGCTCGCGGTCACGTTCTATCGCAATCGCGAGGTCACCGGCTTCGTGCAGGACGAGACCGGCGTCGATGTCTCGCTATCCGGCGGCGAGCGGTTGCGCACAAACTATCTCGTCGGCTGCGACGGCGGCCGCAGCCTGGTTCGCAAGACAGCCGGCATCGATTTCCCTGGTTCCTCACCGACACTCAGCAATCTCATGGCCGAGGTGGAGATGAGCGAGGAGCCGCAGCTCGGCCTGCGCCACGATGCGCTCGGCTTTCACGGCCTCAGCAAGACGGAGAGCGGACGCGTGCTGGTCGTGTTGACGGAAGCAACGCTCGCGCGAACCGGCGAGCCGACCTTGCGCGATCTCAGCGATGCTCTCGTCGCGGCCTACAGCACCGATTTCGGCGTGAAGAATCCCGCCTGGATCTCCCGCTTCACCGATGCGGCCCGGCAGGCCGGGTCCTATCGCAAGGGCCGCGTGCTGCTCGCCGGCGATGCCGCGCATATCCATCACTCCGTCGGCGGGCAGGGCCTCAACCTCGGTGTGCAGGACGCCGTCAATCTCGGCTGGAAGCTGGCGCAGGTGGTCAAAGGCATCTCGCCCGACAGCCTGCTCGACGGCTATCACGTCGAGCGCCACCCGGTGGCCGCCCGCGTCTTGAAGAACACCATGGCGCAGATCGCCCTGCTCCGCCGCGGCGACGATGGCCTCAAGGCGGCGCGCGACACCATTGCGGAGCTGCTTGCCATGGACGAGCCGCGCAAACGTTTTGGCGCCATGATGAGCGGCCTCGACATCGCCTACGATCTCGGCGAAGGCCACGCCCTGCTCGGCCGGCGCATGCCCGATCTCGAGCTGATGGTTGAAGGGCGGAAGCTGAGACTGTTCACGCTGCTGCATCGCGCGCGCGGCGTGATGCTCGCATTTCGAGCGAGGCGGCACCGATATCGCGCCCTGGAAACATCGCATCGATGTGGTCGACGCCAGCACGGTTGGCCCCTGGGAGCTGCCGGTGATCGGACAGGTCACCACGCTGGTCGCAGTGCTGGTGCGGCCGGATGGGCACGTGGCTTGGGCGGGAGACGAGAACCAATCCGGACTCGAGACCGCATTGACGCAGTGGTTCGGGCCGCCTGCTGCCTAAAGGTCGCTCTGCCGGAAGCGGCCATGCCTGTTCTTGGAGAATGTCGAGTGACCCCGCACCGCCCCATCCAGACCGAGCCAGCAGAACCACCGATTGGCCAAATTGAGATGAACCTCATCGCATCAGAAAGATGCCAGCGCCTGCTGACCCTTTCAAGGTCGACAAATCTATCGATCGACCAGAGCAAGTGGTCAGTGGGAATATGCCTTTCGAGCGAGAACTCATAGAACAACGCAGCCTGTTCGACTTGTCGATGCCCCGTCATGATCTTCAGTCCTGCCAATTAGACAGACTGAATCATTGATCCCTCTGCGCCGCAACAGCCGCCCTTCTTCAACAGAATCGGCCACAAGCGGAACTGCTGCGTCATTCTCTGCGAAGGACAGGAAGATCGACAGCTAAGTAAGACAGGAGTGCTGATTGTATTTCAGCTCGGCCCGGTTACATTTTTCATTCAAACAATGAGCGACTGGTGTTTGGAAGGCGCGGTCACGGCCATGTCGAAAGCTCTCATTGCACACAAATGTCGTTCGCTTCGCCCGCAAGACAAGCGTCGCGCAGCGCAATACGTTCGGATGTCCACAGACCATCAGCAATACTCGATCGAAAATCAGGCGGCGGTTATCGCCGCGTACGCAGAACTTCACAATTTAGAGATTGTCCGCACGTATCGCGACGCGGGCGAGAGCGGACTAACAATCAGAAACAGACAAGGAATAACCAAACTAATTGATGATGTCAGTTCTCTTCAGGCGGACTTTGGGCATTTGCTGATCTTCGACGTCAGCCGCTGGGGCCGCTTTCAAGACGTCGACGAGAGCGCGCACTACGAGTTCATCTGCCGGAAAGCAGGTGTTAAAGTTACGTATTGTGCGGAACAGTTCGACAATGACGGCAGCTTACTCTCCAGCATCGTGAAGAATATCAAAAGAATTATGGCGGCTGAGTTCAGCCGGGAGCTTTCCGCGAAAGTTCACGCGGCGTCTGTCCGTCTTTCGAGGAAAGGCTTCAAAGTGGGCGGTCGAGCGCCCTTTGGGTTAGAACGACAGGTTGTGGACGACGAGTGCCGTTGGAAAGGAACGTTAGAAGCGGGTGAGCACAAATTTCTCTCGACAGATCGGGTGAGGCTGGCTCCTGGACCAGACGAAAAGGTCGAGGTCGTCCGATGGATCTTCAATCGATATCTCGACGGGGCGTTTCAAGAAGAAATCGCCCGTGAGCTTAACAAGCGGGGCGTCTTGACCAACAGGGGAGGACCGTGGACGCAGAGCTCGATCAGCGCACTTCTGCGTCGAGAAGCCTACATTGGCAACGTGGTGTATAATAGGCTCTCGCGGAAGCTCGGAGCTAAGAGGACCACCAATCCTAAGGAGGTCTGGGTTAGGAGCGAGGGCGCCATTGAACCGATTATTGATCACATTGTCTTTAGAAGGGTGAGCAACGCTCTAGAACAACGTTGCGTCAAAATATCGGAAGAAGAAATGCTGGTGCGCCTTCGAAAACTTCTCATGAAGAAAGGGAAGTTGAGCGCGCCTATTATTGACGCTGCCCCGGGCCTTCCGTCTATGGCGACCTATCTAAAGCACTTCGGCACTCTGCGGAATCTCTACCGCATGATCGGCTATGCCGGCAATAAGAGTTACTGGGCCAAACTTGATAGGCGCAAAAGGTTGGTAGAGATTCAGCGAGGAAATGCAGCACTGCTACAAAGAGTCCTTGAGCAATCCGGGCGGAATGCCACCTTTGACTTGTCGACTGAGTGTCTCCGAGTCGATGACGCCGTGAATATCTGCTTTCGAGTATCCGCTTGCAGACGATATGTCAGAAATCCGCCAAAGTGGAAGCTCGTTCGCCGCGTAAGGTGGCCCCCAGGATGGGTTGTGGCGCTGCGACTTGCGGAGGATAATGACGCTATTCTGGATTACGTCGTGATGCCATCAACTTCGTTGTCATTTCATGGCCAGGTGTTCTGGTTCGCCGAGGCATCCTTTCTCTCTCATATGATTAAACAATTTGATTCTTTTAGGGATGTGTCTCAGTTCGTTGTCGAACGTGTTCTGACCGAAGTAACACGTGGCAAGAGACCTAGCCTTCAGCCCATGATCAGCCGGTGAGCGCGTGCCGATCGGCGCGGCACTCGCGAGATTCCGCTACTATTGACCCGCCAAGCGGTCCCCTCAGCGACTGCCGTCACCTCTCTCAGGATGCCGGTGCGCTTTCGAGGGTTAACTATTGCGTCGCATTCAATTGAGTAAGTCGCTCAAAAAGCTCAGGAAGAGCGCTCGGAATTAGATCCCCGCAGCCTATCAAAAGATACAGACTCTCGGTCGCGGCGGGCGTAGGGTTTATACGTCACCGCAAGGCACCTGGCACAAGATCGGTGATGAGAACGCGACCAGCGCTCCCGCCCTCCTCCAACGAGGGAGCAACGCCATGCTGAGGCGGCGTCGTTTCAAACAGACCACAACACTCAACGAAAGACTCGCCGACGAAGCCGCACGCTGCCGCGACGAAGCGCGTGCGATCGCGCCGGGGCGCCGCCGCGAGATGCTGCTGCGCCGCGCGCGGCAGGACGAGACCGCCATGCAGATCGATGCCTGGCTGCGCTCGCCCGGCCTGAGGGCTCCGACATGACGCTACAATATCGCGCTTATCTCGTCGGCGAGAACGGCGTCTTTCGTTCCGCCGAACCGTTCGAGGCTTCGTCCGATTCGTCCGCTCTCGGCTTCGCACGACAGTTCACGCGGCACGGCAAGGTCGAGGTCTGGCAGCTCGGCCGGAAGGTCGCCGTGCTGGACCCCGAGCAGCCGCTGCCGACTTCTGACGCATCAATGATCGTGTGATTGAGGTCGCGACGCGCGCATCACGGCTTCGAGCCCGAACGTCACCTGCATCACGGGACCGGAGGCGTCGCGTGCCATGAGCGCGCCAGCTCAGGCGGCCGCCCTACTCCTCGGCGAGCTTGCACGCGATATAGGCGTCCACCGTCTCGGCGAACGAGCGCTGCACGCCGACCGCCACACCATGCTGGTCGAGCGCGTCGCGCTGGAGCACGCGCAGGCCGCGCCCCCGCGCGCTGACCGGCGCCGTGTTCAGATATTGATCGATGGCGCCTTTGGCGAGCGGGATGGCCTTGGGATCGCCCCTGGCGATCAGGAGCCTGAGCAGGCTCTGGCATTCGGCCAAACCTGGCATGGGTTCAGCCTCTCTACCTTTGCTGCGATTTCGGCTTCGGCCGCTTCACCGGCTGGGTGTGGGTGCCGAACAGCGCCAGCAGGAACGCGATTTCTTCCTTCGAACCGATCTGGATCATGAGTGTCTCTCCTCTTCGCTCCGTTGGTCGGAACCGGGCGCGAGGGAGTTCAGGACAATCGGGTTTCAGCTCTGTTTCAGCAATGTTTCGTCGCGCCGAAACGCCGATCACCAGCCGGCTTGTGTGCACAATTGAACCCGAGCGCACCCGGCCGCGGCGGCCTCCCCGCTTCGCTGTTCCTTAACCGCTGCGCCATAACGTCCACCTCTCCGAGGGCTGCGGGAGTTTGGCAAAATGGTCGTGAAGTGTGCGGGATGTGCCGACGGAAAGGAGTTGCCGTTCGCATTCAAGATGGCGTTCCAGCCAATCGTCGACGTCGCCGAGAACAGGATCTGGGGCTATGAAGCACTGGTGCGCGGCCCGAACGGCGAGAACGCCCACAGCGTCCTCAGCCAGCTCACCGACGATCAGCTCTACCGCTTCGACCAGGCCGCCCGCGTCATGGCGATCGAAACCGCAGGCAAGCTGTTTGCCGATCCGCGCGCGCGCCTCTCGATCAATTTCATGCCGAACGCCGTGTACGAGCCGCGCGCCTGCATCCAGAAATCGCTCGAGGCCGCGCGTCGGGCGAATTTCCCCGCGTCCAATCTGATGTTCGAGTTCACCGAGAACGAGCGGATGAGCGATCCCACGCATGTCGAAAACATCGTGCGCGCCTACAAGGCCCTCGGCTTCTGGACCGCGCTGGACGATTTCGGCGCCGGCTATGCCGGCCTCGGCCTGCTTGCCCGGCTGCAGCCGAATCTCATCAAGATCGACATGGAGCTGCTGCGCGACATCCATCTCAGTCACCCCAAGCAGGTCATCGTATCGGGCGTGGCGGCCATGGCGCGCGAACTCGATATCACGGTCTTGGCCGAGGGCGTCGAGAACGAGGCCGAGCTCGCGGTTCTCAGGGCCGCCGGCATCGCGCTGTTCCAGGGTTATCATTTCGCCAAGCCCGGCCTGATGTCGCTGCCGGCGGTGCGGGGGCTTGGACGGATCGACGTATCCCTCGCCGGTTGAGGGCTGCTTGCCAGATTTTCCTCAAGGCCGGTTCATGACCGAAAGCCCGCGCGGATTGCTCCACGCGGGCTTTTGCTTGCCGCTTGCGCGGACTTTCCACGAAAACCCGACGCCGTGAGTCCACGGCGCCGGGGCCTTGCCTCAGTGCATGTGGCCGATCAGATAAACGCCGCCACCGAGAACGATCACGGCCGGGACGGCCCAAAGCAAAAGTACAGGCATCGCCATTCTCCTCAGTTCGACGTGCAAACCTTGACGGTCTTCATGCCCGCCTCGGCTTCAGTCCTGGTCTTGTAGACGGTGTCGCCGCTGACGACGGTGGTTTCCGTAGTCGTCGGCTTCGCCTCCGTGATGGTGCATTTCTTGGTCTTGACGTCCTGCACCACGTAGAACGACTGCGCGAATGCGGGAGCCGCGACCGACGTCAGAACGGCAGCGGCAATGATGGTCTTGATGTTCATCGTGTCCTCCTCCAGCAGCCCGGTCATCCGGGTCTGTCTGTTTCAAACATCGAAAATTGCCACTTGTTCCCGGTCGAGAACGAACCAACTCGCGCCGCCCGCGTTGATGCGGAAACCGGAGGCTTCGATGCTGGATTTGAGACTCGTGGCGACTTCGCTGGCGATGCTGATTGCACTGCTGTCCGCGGCTCTGGCCGATCCCGCCAAGGATCAAGCTCAGCCCGCTGCTCAAGGCGCCGCAGAAGCGCGCCCGATCCGAGTCATCCTTCCCGCGCCTTGGGAGCCTGCCACGAAGCAAGCCCAAGCGCAGTCCGTGAAGTGACGCGCCTCTCAGTCTTTCGTGCCGCATCGATTGATGCGTCGGCAAAATAGACTACGTCTGCGCTGTCCTGCGGCTCCGTTCGGCTCAGCGGCGCTACCGCCAGGTCTCTTCCCTGCACGTGTCGCACCGGTAGACCAGGATCTGCCTGTCCTGCTTCACGTCGAGCACCGAGGTGACGAAGCGCGATGGCGTGTGGCAGCCGGGGCAGGAAGGCCCCGTCTGTGGAGGTCGCTGTACGAGACGCTCTGCCTGGCTTTTGTCGGTCATGGCGGTCCACGGAAAACACCTGGTTCCTAAGTACCAAAGTGAACAATTGTTCCTAACCCCGCGGTCCGAACAAGAACGCGGTCGTGAGCTCTTCAAACACGCGCGAGCTCGCGCGCCTTCGATACGTTCGTTGACCGAGCTTGCATCGATGCAAGGAGCGAACGCGAAGACAGCTGCGGCACTCGGAAGCTTCGAACGCGAGCAACCAATTCGAGTCTCACCTGTTGTCGCCGACACATTCACTTGCCGGAGGACAGAAAAATGCGACGTCTCACTCTACTCGCCACGACCATGTTGCTGCTCGCAGCGGTGCCTGCGGGCGCGCAGCCGCAGCCTGCGCAAAGCGGGCCGGGCAACAACGCCGTCAACAGCTCGGACCGGAACAATTCCAACAAACCGGTCGCCGGCCGCAACAGCTTTACCGAAGGCCAGGCGAAGTCGAAGATCGAAGAGGCGGGATATTCCAACGTCTCCGGCCTGAAGAAGGACGACCAGGGCGTCTGGCGCGGCAAGGCCGACAAGGCCGGCACCAAGACCGACGTCAGCCTGGACTTCCAGGGCAACGTCAACCCCGCGAAGTAACGAACCAATCAGGAGACCAAGCAATGACCGTCACCATCTCTCGCCTTTACGACAATTACGCCGATGCCGAGCGCGCCGTGACCCGTCTCGAAGCAGCCGGCGTGCCGCACTCCGACATCAGCATCGTCGCCAACAATTCCGACAATTGGTACGGCTCTCGCTCCGGCAAGGTCGACCGCGATCGCGACGGCGTCGATGATCGCGCCGAGGGCGCCGGAACCGGTGCCGGCATCGGTGCCGGCCTCGGCGGCGCGGCCGGTCTGCTTGCCGGCCTCGGCCTGCTAGCGATCCCCGGCCTCGGGCCGGTCGTCGCGGCGGGTTGGCTCGCTTCAATGGCCGTCGGTGCGGCGGCCGGCGCGGCCACGGGCGGCATCATCGGCGCGCTGACGGAAGCGGGCGTTTCCAGGGAAGACGCCTCGCGCTATGCCGAAGGCGTTCGCCGCGGCGGCACGCTGGTGACCGCGCGGGTGCCCGACCAGGACCGCGCCCGCCTCGATGCGCTGCTCAACGAGCGCGCCGTGAACCTGCAGGAGCGCAGCGCGGCCTGGCAGCAGAGCGGCTGGACCGACTTCGATGCGGCAAGCCCGCCGCTGTCGCCGGAGGACGTCGGCCGCGAGCGCGAGCTCTACGGCGCCGGCACGCGGCGCTGATCGATCAAGCTCCAACACGGCAAAGGCCCCGCAATGCGGGGCCTTTTTGCTGTCGAAGGCCGGTCACCATCGCGATCGCCGGCACCCGCTCATGATGTCATCCTGCCGGTGTTTTGCCCGACAGGTCAAACTTTATCTTAAATGCAGCAAAGCGGATTCGGCGAAACGAAATCTCTTCGCGCCATGCTGGGACACCTGCATGGACGCCAATCGGAAGGTTCGGAGAGACGCCAATGTACTACGTCGCCGCTGCATTGCTGGTGCTGTCGGGATTGTTCTACTCGGCGAGCCATCACGAGCTTGGACAGTTCGGCGCGGACGTCTGCACATACGGCAACACGTTCTGCGACAATCCCGTGGTGCTCTTCACCGGCGCCGCGCTGGCCGCCGCCTGGGGCATGTTCGTCAGCATCAAGTAACGAGGCGGCGCACGCCTTCCACCCGAAATCCAGCCAGCCGACGCGGGCGGACTCCGCGGATGGCCTTAAGGTGCCGGATGTCTTGAGATGATATACCGGGATGGTGACACTCTACCGGTGTTTTGCCCGGCAGTCAAGCTGAATTAGCCTTTTCAGAAATTGCGGACCTCTCGCGCCGCATGGAACTTACGTTCCCTTGCTGGCATTTGCTATGACAACGCGCCCCCGACCGAGGTCCCCTTCGATGAGCGACAGCGCCCTCACTCCGACGAAATCCTCGCCGACGCTTCTGCAAAGGCTGGGGCCGGGCCTGATCACGGGCGCTGCCGACGACGATCCGTCGGGCATTGCCACCTATTCGCAGGCCGGCGCGCAATTCGGCTACGGGCTGTTGTGGACGGTGTTTCTCACCACGCCGTTCATGATCGCCATCCAGCTCGTCAGCGCGCAGATCGGCCGCGTCACCGGCAAGGGGCTCGCCGCCAATGTCATGAAGATCGCGCCGCGATGGGCGGTGCTGGGCCTCGTCGCCATGCTGGTGGCGGCGAACACGTTCAACATCGCCGCCGACATTGCCGCGATGGCCGAGGCGCTCTCGCTCGTGATCGGCGGGCTCAACCACGAGCACGCGCTGATCTTCGCGGCGGGCTCGACCCTGCTCCAGGTATTTCTGCCCTATCGCCGCTATTCGCCGGTTCTGAAATTCCTCACTTTGGCGCTGTTCGCCTATGTCGCGACCGCCTTCACCGTCAAGATCCCGTGGAGCACGGCGCTCCTCGCCGCGGTTTGGCCGAAGGCCGACGTCAACGCCGACTATCTCATGATGGTCGTGGCCGTGCTCGGCACCACCATCAGCCCGTATCTGTTCTTCTGGCAGGCCTCGCAGGAGGTCGAGGAGATGAACCAGGGCAGGCGCGACAAGCCGCTGCGCGAGCTCAAGCGCGGCGGCGGCCGCGAGCTCGACCGCATCAGGACCGACACCTTCTCGGGCATGCTGCTCTCGAACGGCATCGCCTTCTTCATCATCCTGACCACGGCCTCCGTGCTGCATGCGAACGGCGTCACCAGGATCAATTCGGCGACCGAGGCGGCCGAAGCGCTGCGGCCGCTCGCCGGGGACTTCACCTTCGCGCTGTTTGCGACCGGCATCATCGGCACGGGACTGCTCGCGATCCCGGTGCTGGCGGGCTCGGCCGCCTATGGCGTTGCGGAGATCTTCGGCTGGCGGGCGACGCTGGAGGCCAAGCCGGGCGAGGCGGTCGGCTTCTACACCATCATCGCCGCCGCAACCATCATCGGCTTCGGCCTCGGCTTCACCGGGATCGACTCCATCCACATGCTGGTGTGGAGCGCGGTGCTCAATGGCATCGTCGCGGTCCCGATCATGGCGATGATGATGCTGATCGTCTCGAGCCGCGCGATCATGGACCGCTTCAGGGCCCGGTCATGGCTGATCGCTCTGGGCTGGCTCGGCACCGCGCTGATGGCGCTGGCCGTCCTTGCTCTGCTCGGCTCGTCGCTGATCGGCTGAAGCTAGACCGGCGACAGCGCCGCCGAAATCTGCGAGGCGATGATGAAGGCGGCGAACACGGCCGGCACGCTGATGAACCGCAAGAACTGATCTATCGAAAGCATCTGCCTCCCCCAAAAGACAAGAAGCGTCCTCGCCCGCCGCGCTATTCCACCCCTTGCGCGACGTGCTGCTCCGACGTCAGAATCCGATCGGAAATGACGGCCCCACTCATCGTGAGCAACGCCAGAATCGAAATCGTGGCCAGAAATTTCATGGCCGGAACGTCGTCTCCGATTGTGGCCAAAAGCGTCAGAACCTGGCGCGTTTTCGCGACGATCCCGGGAAAGATCGTGATTATTAACAGCGGATTCTACGGGGTTTTCCCGCCCGAAAGCGCCAAAACCAACGCCTGGGCGGCTTGAGGCGGGCTTCCCGCCACTCCAGTGTTGGCCTAACAATTGCCGCCAGGCCGGCTCGCGATCGGACCACAACAAGAACAACGCCGGGCCGGCGACAGGGAGCGACATGATCCAATCGTCAAAAGCAACAAGCCTCGAAATCCTCGCCTGCGATGCCGGCTGGAGAAACTACCATTTCGTCAAGCTGACGACTGAGGACGGCATCGTCGGCTGGAGCGAGTTCGACGAGGGTTTTGGCTCGCCCGGCGTCGGGGCTGCCATCCAGCGCCTCTCGGCTCGCGTCATCGGGCAGAACGTCTTCCAGCACGAGCGCATCCATGCGGAATTGTTCGCGGCGACGCGTCCCGCCGCCGGTGGCGTGGTCGCGCAAGCGTTAGGTGCGATCGAGAACGCGCTGCTTGATGCCAAGGCGAAGTGTCTCGGCGTGCCCTGTTACGAGCTGCTCGGCGGCAAGCTGCGCGACCGTATCAGGGTCTACTGGTCGCATTGCGCCACATGGCGCATCAATCACCCGTCCTGGTACAAGCCGCCGATCGAAGACCTCGACGGCGTCAAGGCGATGGGCCGCGAGGTGCGCGAGAAGAAGTTCACCGCACTCAAGACCAACATCTTTTCCTATGACGACGGCAGACCGACCGGCTGGCGCCCCGGCTTCGGCTCGCCCTTCGCGCCCGAGATCAACGTGGACCGCAAGATCCTGCGCGACCTGCACATGCACCTGGAAGCGATCCGCGACGGTGCCGGCCCCGACGTCGACATCCTCCTGGACTGCAACTTCAACGCCAAGACCGAAGGCTACTTAAGGATCCTGCGCACCATTGCCGATATCGACATGTTCTGGGTCGAGATCGACAGCTTCAACCCGGACGCCCTCGGCTATATCCGCAGACAAAGCCCGCATCCGATCTCCTCCTGCGAGACGCTGCTCTCCTTGCGCGAATTCCTGCCCTATTTCCAGGCGCAGGCCATGGACGTCGCGATCATCGACACGCCATGGAACGGCGTCTGGCAATCGATGAAGATCGCAGCCGCCGCGGAAGCCTTCGAGGTCAACGTCGCCCCGCACAATTTCTACGGCCATCTCTGCTCGATGACGAACGCCCATTTCTGCGCCGCCGTTCCGAACCTGCGCATCATGGAAATCGATATCGATCGTCTCGCCTGGGACCGCGAGCTCTTCACGCACGAGCCGGAGATCGAGAACGGCTATCTGGTCGTGCCGAACCGGCCCGGCTGGGGCACCGAACCGAACGAGGATGCCTTGCGCGCGCATCCGCCGAAGACGAGCGGGGGACTGTTGAACTACGGTCGCAAGAGCTGAGCGATCACGGCGTCACGGGATTGATGGCCGGGGACGTCTTGGGCCCCGGCCGCGCCGGCTCGATCGGTGATTTCGGTTTGGTCGGAAGCACCTCGGCACCAGCGGCCCGTGCCGCTTCTCCCGTCGTCGCATACATCGCCACATGCGCCGGCTGAGTCTTGGCGCGGCTCCAGGGACCGTGATCGACGATCAGCATTGCTGCAATCGTCACGCCTGCCACGATGAGCGCAATCACGCCGGGATGGCGGAGCGCGGTGGAGATAGAGCTCGCGAAACGACCACATGTCATCGAAGGATCCGCTATTGTCCGACTGCAGGTTAACTCAAAAGCGCCCCTCCCGGTTCCCTGCATCCTTCCAGCAAGTTCCGGGCCAAACTGGGCGCACCTTCTCTTCTGCAGCAACAAAGGCGCCCGCACCAGGAACAGCACGCCTCCAACCATTGCCCTCGTAGCGCACTGAGTGCCGTACGCGAGATCTACTCGCCCGGAGCGATCGCGTTGCTCGGCGTCGGCCGGTCGGTGATCTGCTGGCCGAACAGGCTGCCGATCAGTTCGACGGCGGTGCGCGCCGTCCGGCCCCGTTCGTCAAGGAAGGGATTGAGCTCGACGATGTCGACCGACCCGACCACGCCGGAATCGTGCAGCAGTTCCATGATCAGATGCGCCTCGCGATAGGTCGCACCACCCGGCACCGTGGTGCCGACGCCCGGCGCCACGCATGGATCGAGAAAATCGACGTCGAAGCTGACATGCAGCACGCCGTTGCAAGCCTTGACCCGCTCGATGACGCGCCGGATCAACACGGCGACGCCGAACTCGTCGATCTGGCGCATGTCGACGACCCTGATGCGGCGGGCGCGCATCAGCTCCTTTTCCAGCTTGTCGATCGAACGCGCGCCGAACAGATCGAGCTTGTCCGGAGCGATTGACGCGCGCGGATCGTCGCCGAGCAAGCCGTCGAGGCCGGGCTCGCCGCACAGGAACGCGGCCGACATGCCGTGCATGTTGGCGGTGATCGTCGTCTCCGGCGTGTTGTAGTCGGCATGGGCGTCGAGCCAGAGCACGAACAGCTCCCGGCCGCGCTCCTGCCAATGACGCGCCATCGCGTTGACCGATCCCATGGACAACGTGTGATCGCCGCCGAGAAAGATCGGCAGCGCGCCGGTTTTCGCGATCTCATAGCCTCGTTGGCTCAGAATGCGGGACCAGCGCTGGATCTCGCGGTAGTGATTGGCTCTTGCGGGCACCCTGTCGGTGAGGTCCCCGACCTCGGCCACGGAAAGATCGCCATAGTCGACGACCTCGAAATCCAGACTTTCGAGCAATGTGGCAAGGCCCGCGGTCCGCAGCGCCGCAGGGCCCATCAAGGTGCCGCGCTGCGATGCCCCCATGTCGATGGGAGCGCCGAGCAAAGCGATGCGCCGGGCGCGATCCGTCATGGTTCGATCGGTCACGGCGGCCTCCTGACATCGACAAGGTTGAGCCAGCCTAGCAGAGATTCGCACCCGTCGTTTCACGGGGGCCGTCGCTTGCCAGGAACAAAAGCCCGTGCCCTGAATTGCCCATCCAAGGCCGGCACCCGCCGTTAAATGACGGCGCCTGTCGCGGATAGCCAAAGGTCGTCAGACCCGCTGTTCAAAACGAGCGCTCGCGCGGATAGCCAAAGGTGCCGGTCTTCATCATCAGGTCTGGAGGTCACGCGCTTGAGCACGGAGATACCGCAATCCACCTCGCAACCCGGCATGGCAGAACGCGCCATCGACACGGCGGCGGATGTCTCCCGCACGATCGGTGAAGTCGCCGGAGGCCTGCACGCGGCCGTCGACCGTCTGACTTCGACCATCGAGCAATCGCGCAAGCCCGGCGGAACTCTCGCGACGGTCGCAGCGATCACGCGCGAAGCACCGCTCGCCAGCCTGTTCGTCGCCTTCCTGTTCGGTGTCGCGGTCGCGCGACGGCGGTAGCTTCTCGGCGACCGCCCTCTCGGTGAGACCGTCGGAATGTCTCAGAAATAAGGAAGCCCGCGGCGTCCCCGCGGGCTTTCCCTGTTCAAGTGTTGGATACTCGACTTAATACCCGCAAGTTGCGTCGCTCCTCGCTGTCCGGTGAGACCGCTTTGGGCGGGCGGGTCCAGCCCAGCAGGAGAGCTCTCCGGCTGATAGGCAAGCGCCTCCGCGATCCACTTCGGCCATTTCGGCTCTGGACCCGGCGCGGCACGCGGTTGCAGCAGCTTCTGAAGTATGTCGCTCATGCCTGCTCCTGTGAATTCAGCCAACGCTCTTCATAGGCTGCTTCGGAATCGCATATCGCGCCGAGGCTCCCGAGAACGCTGATCGGCACGCGCTGTGCGCTCTCCTCGATCTGCGCTTCCATGATCACGTTGTCGCCGGGATGAACGATAACCCGCTCGATGCGGTGAACAAACTCCACGGGCTTCCCGTCTTCGCCGACAATCGGCTGCAACGCCTTGCCCCAGCCGCGATCGAAAATGAGGCTCGCTGCGGCGACGCGGGCATGGGCCGGCGCTTCCTTGTCGCGCATGATCTGCACGAGAGTTCGCATGGCGAGGGCGGTATGCGTTCGGGCCAAGGACTTGATTTCGGTCAACGTGCGTTGCTTCACCGCTCGGCGGGCGGCTGCCCTCGCAAGTGCGTTCTGGGACAGCAGGTTGACATTCACTGGGTCAGTCATCTGGAAATTTCCTTCAAATCACTTATTTTGTTTCAGGACCGAGACGCAAAAAACCCGCGGCGGAAATCTCCGGCGCGGGCGCAAAATAAGACTCGTCTCGATGATGCTATTCTGCCGGTGTTTTGCCCGACGTGTCAAACAATCTTCGGCTGCGGAGGGCTAGGCATCGGAAGTCCATATTCTAGTGCACGCTCTGCCGCGAGCTTGCGATATGATTCCGCTTGCGTCAGCAATTGCTTTTTGAACTGGCCATCGCTCTCGTCGGCTGCCAGGCTTTCGAGCTGCACCGCTCGTTCCAGATATTCAGTCAGTAGCTTCATATAGCGGCTAAGTTGCCTTAAGGAGACTTCTGAGCGAAGCAGGCGGGCCGGCGGCCGGTCTACTCAACCACTCGCTCATCTCCAACGCTTTTTCTGCTTGATATACACGCTTCATCAGAAGTTCGCGTTCCGTCCCAGGGGGCAATTGATCCGCCGCCGCGCGAAATCTGGCGGCTTCCTCGAGTAGACGATCCCTGAACGTTTTTGTCTGTCTGACGCGACGCCGAGTTTTGACCATGCACCCACTCCAATGATGCACTTACAATGCACTCAAACGCGCTGGGAGGAACGGGGGTTCCAAAAAGGGAACGCCCGCGGAAGGCTAGATGCAAGGGCCAGACGACACCACGCTCAAGGGGAGCGGTAGTTGCAGCGCAACAGGCCGGGTGGCATTTGCTTCCACGAAAGCCTGGAGAGCCGGCGTATTTGCAGCATCGGCCTCAGCCAGCTCATCTGCAATCTCGCTGGTCGCATCGCGTGCATGGCCCTCGATCGCATTGAAGACCACGATCCGCACGGGATAAGTGTATTGGCCGGAGAGCAGATCGCGAAGGATGGTGTCGCGGTCGGTATCTTGCTCGTCGGTCTCGCGCCAAGCGCAGCCGGCGCGCGCGCCAAAATCCTCGAGCACCAGATAAATGTCCCGATCGAGGCGGTCGGCCGGCACGATCGAAGGCGATGGACGCATACGCTTACTCCGAAACTACGCAAATGCGGAGAGACGGCCCCGGCATCGCAGGGGGCTGGGGGTATGGCCGGGGCCGCTCCGCCAGCTCGGCGGCGAGCCAGCACCGACTCAAAGCCGCGGCGATTGCCGCAGTTCCTTAGGTGAGAAGATTCTTAATGGCACCCCGGCTAGACCAGCCAGAGTTTATCTATCGGAGCTTCGTGGACGCGCTCGCCGTCAGCATCGGTGACCGTCGTGCATCGAAAGATAAACTTGGAAAAACTGTTCACTCTGGTACTTAAGAACCTCGCAACAGAGCGAGGTGATTTGATGTTGGGAATGACCCTGATCATGGCCATCATCGGCACCGTGCTGATCGGTGGCACCGTTGTTATCTTCGAGTGGCGAGCGCTGCTTGGATGCTGGCCTCTCAAGACCAGGCGCTGACCTCGCAAGGTCAGCCCGGGCCTTCTTCAGCCTCAAGCCGGAACTCAACGCCCCTTCAGCTTCCACTCGACCTTCTTGCGGCTGCTGCCCACTTTCTTGACCGCCTTCTTCACGGCAGAGGCGGAGCGGCCTGTCTTCTTTGCTTCGTAGGCGACTTCGTATTTCTGTCCGCCCGCCACGCGCGCGCGGTCCTGTTTGCGACCGCGGGCGGTCTGCTTCTTCGCTTTAGCCATGTTGCACCTCCATGCGATGCTAAAACGCCAGAGGATTCAGTTGGTTCCTAATCCCTCTCTGCGAGAGCCGGCGAGCGCGGAACGAATCTGCCCACAAAGATTCGAATCCAACAATTTGCTGCGTGGAGTTTGTTTTGTGGCGTCCCATCTTCAAAGGAAGTCCCCGGCGATCGGCCTCAAGGCGCCCTTGCCGGGTTTTGTTGAGCCGGCCTTGGCGTCCTCCGTCGAGAGGGTGCCATCTAGCGAGCGAGAGCCGACGGGCACTGACGAACCAGTTTTCCACACCCACGAGGAGCAGTGGTTGATCGGCTCCCTCACCCACTAGGAATCGACAATTTGCCAACGTTGTTGGCGCATGGCTTTGATGAGCGGATGTCCACGAAGTCGCGAGAATACCCCTTCGGCACGCAGATCAAAGTGTCAGCCGAGCGCGCGAGAGACGCACGCAAGGAAGCCGACAGGCTGGCCTGTCAGGCGTGGAATGATCGCATGCTTGGCTATAAGGGACCTGCGCAGCCGTCGCCAACGATCGGCGATGCCATCAACGCGGGATACTCATATCTTGAGGTGCGTTGCCTTGGCTGCGATACCAATCAGACGGTTGCGCTGGACATTATTCGACGTGCGAAGACAACGCCCATCCACGAACTCGAGCGCTACATGCGCTGCAAAGACTGCTCGCAAGTGCGCGGCTACCCTTACAAGCGCAGCACGCTTGTGGCGCTGAGACCGACAAAGATTTCGGCCGCTCATCCGCCGTCCGTCTGGTGGCCGGGCGAGCGTTGAGGCACAATCCATCTTATGTGCAATCTCTATTCGATCACGACAAACCAGCAGGCCATCGCCGAGCTCTTCCGCATCGTCCGCCGGTACGAAGGCAATTTGGCGCCGATGCCCGGCGTCTTTCCCGACTACCCGGCTCCCGTCATCCGCGAGTCAGGCGACGAACGAGAAATGGCGATGATGCGCTGGGGCATGCCACCGCCGCCGCGCACCGGCGGCCCGCCCGTGACGAACATCCGCAATACCGCCTCGCCGCACTGGCGAGCCTGGCTCAAGCCGGAGCACCGCTGCCTCGTCCCCGCCAACAGCTTTGCCGAGTATGCCCCGGAGCCGAACCCGGAGACGAAAAAGAAGGATATCGTGTGGTTCGCGCTGGCGGAGGCGCGACCGCTGTTCGCATTCGCCGGCATCTGGACAACGTTCAACGGCGATCGCGGCACGAAGTCGAAGCCCATTCCAGGGCCGCATCAGGTCTATGGGTTGCTTACGACGAGCCCAAACGCGGTCGTCGAGCCGATTCATCCAAAGGCGATGCCGGTGATCCTGACTTCGCCCGAGGAGAAGGACACCTGGTTGCGTGCGCCGTGGGACGAAGCAAAGTCCCTGCAGCGTCCGCTCCCTGACAAGGACCTAGAGATTGTCGCCCGTGGGAGTGACAAGGAGGACCCCGGAGGGCAGTCCTAAACGATCTACTCATATCTCCGCTATGTCCGCTTATGTCCCTGTAACGGCACCAGAGAGCGGCAATGCGTGAGGTCCGAAACGGGCCAGAAGCTGACGTCGAAGCTCTCGACACGCGAATTTACGTCAGGTTAAGACTTCCGTCTGCTTCTACTAAAGCGTGTTATCCTTTAGGCATGAGAAGGATCTGATCCGGTAGAGAGTCGTAATGTTTGCTACAATTCTACTCTGCAATGCAGCAGGCTTTGTTGTCGCTGTTTTGTGTTTTGCATACTTCTTCCCGCGTCGTGTCGCGTGGGGCTGGGGATTGGCTGCCTTGGCTAACATTCCGGGTTTAATGTTCCTTGCCTATCTACTTGAAAAGCACGGCGACTTTTACGTCTTCATTGTTTTGGGACTAAGTGTATTTATCGGTCTCGGCGGTTTCGGAATTGGTGCAATCGTCGGGATGATTATCGCGTCAAACCGACCGCGCAATGAGCGAGAGACCGTAGATTGGCACGATCCCGAAGTAGAGCCGCGTTCAGAGCCCGTTCGCAGATCACTGCGACTAAAGGCAAGAGCGGCCAGCTGGCGTACGAGGCTCGAGCGGTGATGTTGGTCGCCCGCTTCGGGTCATGAGCGCCGTTCGGCGGGTCCGCCGGTTGCTTCCGGTCTACCTCCATGAGCCGACCACCGGGAACGCCGCCTGGACTTCGCATTCGGGTCAAACTGAGAAGTCCGGGCGCTCAGCCGGCAGGTCGGCTTTACCTCCAACTCCAGACAAACCGCTGCATCGGACTAACTGACGCGATGGGCCAATAGGCGACGTCTCAGCGCGTTGCGGGGAAGCCGGGAGCCTTCGGAAGTTGATGCGGCTCTTCCGGCACATGAAACTCGTTCTCGCCGTAAGACGACTGATGCTGCATCCGCCGATCAAAAAACATCCAAGCTGGACTTTCTGACCATTCGCCCCCGAAATGTGCCTTGAGCGTCGCTGGAGCGACCTTCTCAAGAAGATCTTCGGGGGGGCGATTCGTCGCTTCCGCCACGGCCGAGACGATGCGCGGTCTTTCAGTTTCGCTTATGCCATCAAAATAGGGATTGTCATCGAAGCTGAACCCTCGCCATGTCTGCGGTTCGTCAGCACTGTCCAAAAAGTAGCCATCATATCTGGCCCTATCGACCCCGGTTCGGTCTCGACTTATCCCAACGCAGAGCTGGGCGATGTCCAGCTTCTTATGTTCTTTCATCGCAGTCTTGAACGCATCGTCGATTGGGCCAGCTTTGAGGCCGCTATCCCACGGTTCGGCATCCTGCCCTCCAGCGAACTCTCTTACCGCAGCTCGGCAAAGACCCGCATAGACAACAACAAGTCGATTATCGCTCAAGCGAAACGGTAGGACGGAACCGATTTCTTGCCTGCAAACACCACCCGTACTGATCCGATTGTTCTGCAACTCGCCAGTTGCCGACGAGGAGTATTTTTCGCCTTTGACTTCAATCGTGACATTCAAACGATATGCAAAACGAACACCGCAGAAGGGATTGAGCGAAAATCGAGGCTGGTCTTTCTCGTAAGCAATGGCAAGCGCTGCAATCGCGCCGACCAAGACGAGGCAAACTACCTTCCCCGGAGAGGGTCGGAACATTTTATCAGCCTGAACATACGACTCTGCCACAAACATACTGCACGCAAAAATTGATGTTGCGTGAAATGCATCCCTTCCATGGCTTGGATGTCCCGTTTGGGTCAAGCGCGGCCCTGCGCAGCTTCAAGACACGTTTCCGCTCAGCTCTCCAAAGCAGACAATGCCGCGCCCATCCGCCGTTTCGCATCTGCGCGTTCAATTTGCGCTGCGACCGCGCGGGGGAGCAAGAAATTCCGCACGCTCAGGCCGCGCTGACAGCCCCGAGCTCGGCCGCCAGGAATTGCGTTTCAAATGCCTGCGCCGGCATCGGACGGCCGAAGAAATATCCCTGCCCTTCCTCGCATCCCATGCTGACCAGGAAATCGGCCGTGGCGCGGTCCTCGATGCCTTCAGCCACGACGGTGAGGCCAAGCTGCTTGCTGAGGCCGATCGTCGAGCTGACGATGGCAGCATCGTCGGAATTGGCCAGAAGACCGAAGACGAACGAACGGTCGATCTTGAGCCCGTCGAGCGGAAACTTCTTGAGATAGCTCAGGCTCGCATAGCCGGTACCGAAATCATCGAACAGGACGCGCACGCCGAGCTGCTGGATGCGCTTGAACATGTCGAGCACGCGGCTCTCGTCATTGAGCAGGATGTCTTCAGTCACCTCGATCTCGAGCAGCGACGGCGTCAGGCCGGTCGTGTCGAGCAGCGACGCGATCGACTGCGCGAGATCGCCGGATTGAAGCTGCGAGGGCGAGAGATTGATCGCGACCCGCACGTTGCTGCCGGACAACTCCCACGCGCGCGCCTGACGGCAGGCGGTCTCCATCACCCAGTTCGCGATCCGCTCGGACAGAGCCGAGCTGTTGACCACGGGCATGAACTCTCCTGGGGAGACATAGCCGCGCACCGGATGTCGCCAACGGATGAGCGCTTCGGCCCCGACCAGGCGACCGTCGATCAGGCGGACCTGGGGCTGGTAGAACAGTTCGAACTCGCCCCGATCCGCCGCGAGCGCCAGCTCGCTCTCCAGCGTCAGCCGGTTCTCCAGCTCCTGCCTGATCGCGGCCTCGAACAGCACATGGCTGCCCCGCCGCGTCGCCTTGGCACGGCTCAGCGCAAGATGGCCGTTGCTCAGGAGGTCGTCGGCGACGTGTCCGCCTTCGGGATAGACTGCAACTCCGATGCTGATCCTGACGCGGTGCTGCCGCGTGCCCGTCGCAAGCGGCGCTTCGAACGCCTGCGCGATCCGGTCGGCGAACGCTGCGATCGGCTCGCCGGCCTCTGCACAGTCAAGCGCGATGGCGAATTCGTCGCCACTGAGCCGGGCAACGACCGCCTTGCCATCGACTTCGATCCGGAGACGCTCAGCGACGGCCCGCAGCACGAGGTCGCCGGCTGCATGCCCAAGCATGTCGTTGATCTGCTGGAAGCCGTCGAGCCCGATCACGAGCAACGCGACCTCGCGAAGCTGTCGCTCTGCGTCCGCAATCATGCCCACCAGCCTGGCATGCAGCGTGTTGCGATTGGCAAGACCGGTCAGCGCGTCGTGTTCGGCAAGAAATTTGACGCGCTCGGCTTCGCGCTTGCGGACCGAGATATCGCGCAGGATCGCGCCGTATTGAAAGCCATCCGTTCCCTGCCAGCCCGAAAAGCTCGCCTCGACGGGGAAGGTTTCGCCATTCTTGCGCCGGCCCTCGAACTCGACGACGACCGCCCCGCCCGGAACGAGCAGCGCCTGGCGCGCGGCATCGTGCATGGATGGTCTCGTGTCGCCCTCCGCCGCCGCCACGGCGCACAGCGTTTCGAACGGACGGCCGATCATCTCGGCTGGTGTGTAGCCGAAGATCGCGCTGGCACCGGGATTCCAAACCGTAATGCGGTGATTCTCGTCGGTGCAGACGAGACCATCGCCGAGCGACATCGCGATCCGGTGAAAGCGGCTCTCGGCGATGCGTCCGAGGAGACCACGAAAATCGATCTCGTCCAGCGCAATCGCGGTCAGATAGGCGACAATGGCAATGTGCAACAGCGATGTGTCAATGACGAGGGACCATCTTGCCTGCACGAGCGCCGCGGTCAGCTCGATAGCCGCCCCGGCGCCGACGAGGACCGCGACGCGGATGCCCGGTGCAAGGCGGCGCCACGAATACATCATCAAGAGGCAGATCACGGCCAGGCCCAGGATCATGCCGAGATCGGAGGTCCAGCGCAGCGTCCGGCCCTGAAGGATCGATTCCGCGGCCAATGCCTGGAGCACCGGCCCCGAGACGATCTTGCCGTTGGGAATGCTGAAGCGGTCGCCGAGCTCGAGCGCGGTGGCGCCGACGATGATCTTCTTGTCTCTCAGCCTGTCGAGAGCATCGGTATTGCCGCGCAGGACGTCGACATAGGAGACAACAGGAATGGAGGCCGCACGAATGCTGAAATCAATCAGGAACGGCGGCCGCCGATTGGCGTCCTTCCCGGCGAGCACGACGGCCATCGAGGGCATCACGGCATCGCCGAGCTTCTCGCCGAACGGATAGCGGCGGACGAGCCCGTCGGATTCGACGGCGACGTTCACGACGGCCGGCCAGGACTGGTTGCTGAAGGGCTTCAAGGGGCGATTGATGTAGGCTGGGCCACCATTCGACGTCGGTTGCTTGAAGGACGGCAGGATGGTCGAGCCGCCGACCTCGCGAAGGGCCTTGACGAAGGCCTCGTCGGAAGCGGTATCCGACGGCGTGCTGAAATCGACGTCGAAGGCGATGTCGCCCGCTCCCGCCGCCGCAAGTCCCTGCAACAGCTCGGCGTGCAGTCGGCGCGGCCAGGGCCACACCCCGATCTGTTCGATGGACGGCGCGTCGATTGCCACCACGACGACGTCGCCGCGGGCCTCACGCGATTGCCAGGCGAACCGCAGATCGGTGAGCGCGTTGCGAAGCGCACCATGCCATCCCGTGGACAGCACGATCGCAAGGGCGATCACGACTAGGATATGCGGCCGATAGCGTCTCACTCCGATCCTCCCGCGCGCCCGCTATGTTGGGCGCGCCCCCCTCGTCCCCTCAGGAAACCGCCTCAGCGTCGGCCGTAGGCGTGACCATGGCCGTTGCTGCCGTTGCCGCCGCCATTGCCATTGCCGTTACCGTTGTTGCCCTTGCCGTTGCCGGTGGCACCACTGTTGCCGTTGCCGTTGTTACCGGAATTACCATTGCCGCCAGCGTTTCCATTGTTGCCGCCGGAGCTGCCGCTCGAGGACGCGGCTGTCGCTGCCGCGATGGCCGCACTCGACGAACTGCTGCTGCCAGCCGTTGCAGCACCGCTTGTCGTCACCGCGGTCTGGACGGCGGTGTTGGATGCTGTCGTGCTCGTATTGCTGTCGCTCCAGACCGTCTCGGTACGGAAGCTGGCGTTGGCGTTCGCGTTGCGCACCTGGCCGGGAGCCGCCGCGCCATGGGCGAGTCCGCGCGTGACCTTATGGACGTTCAGCTTGACCTCGCCGAGCGAGCTCGAGATGCGCACGATTCCGGCCTTGGACGCATGATTTCCTGCCGCCTGATGCACCTGCTTCAGCGCGCCGGCCGCCTTGCTCCCCTTGTCGATCGGGCCGAGCGCGTGGATCGCATGGCCGTTCGCCGCATTGCGCGGCGCGGTCAATCCCGATTTCGGCACGGGAATGCGCTCGATGCTCGGCGCCCGCGGCTTGCCCTGCTCGATCGCGTTGAACGACCCGGCGCCGCTGAGGCTGAGACCGGGCTTGCCGTGCTCGAACGCCGTGGCCGCCTGCCCCTTCATGACCTGGGCAATCTGTCCCGTCCTGAAGTCGGAGACCTCGACCTGGCCGCGCAGCACGCCGACCTTGGTGCTGCCTGCTCCCACCGTGACGCTGAACTGCGTTCCCTTCACCACGGCGGCGAGATAGGGCGTCTCGACCTCGAAATGCTTGACGTTGCGCTTCTCGACCTCGAGCAGGATCGACCCCGCCTGCTGGATGATCGTGGTCGACAGGCCCTCCTTCTTCTCGGCCGGCAAGCCGACCACGGAGTTGGGAGAGATCAGAATCGTCTCCTCGCCGCGGACGAGCAGGACACGTCCATTGCGCCCGGTACGAATGGTATCGCCCGGTTTCAGTGTCCCTTCCTGGCTCAACGACACCTGCTGCGCGCCGTTCGTTGCCAGCCAGACCTCGCCCGACGACTTGCTGACCGACCAGGCCCCGTCATCGGCCGCAGATGCGCCGGAGGCCGTTCCCAGGATCAGCGCGGCCAACAAGGCGCACCGCATTCCAATCTTGCCGAACATGACGATCCCTCAGTCCGCGTGACAGCCAGGCCTGAGGGGTATCCGAAATCACTCAAGATAGAATTAGCGGGAAGCGACCAGCGGAGCGGCCGGATTAACCAATCATTGACCATAAAAATCTATGAAAAATCATGCACCTAACGAAGCCTTACCGCCGCATGGCAATTTCTCCGTGGAATTACGGGGAAGGCCCCGCTGCGCGCGTTGGGAAGCGGCATCTCGTTACCGCGCTGACAGTATTGCTACCGATATTCATCGGAGTTTCCGAGGCGCTCGCCCAACAGGCCAACCAACCCGGATTCGATCCGCGCCAGCCCGAGAAATATTTTGAAAACCAAACCGAGCGGGAAACGCTGAGCCGGCCGCCGGTCAGGCTGCCGACGGTCGGCCAGCCCAACACCGGTGGCGATACCAAGCCGCAATTCGTGCTGCGCGGCGTCAGCGTCAGCGGCGCCCACGCCATCTCCCGCGATCGCATTACCGCGGTCTATCAACCCTATCTCGGCAAGAAGGTCTCGCAGGCGGATCTCGCCGGGATCGCCGGTTCGATCAGCGATCTCTACCGCGCCGACGGTTTCCATCTGAGCCGGGCGATCGTGCCGCCGCAGGACATTGCCGACGGCCAGGTCCGGATCCAGGTGATCGAAGGCGCCATCGTGCAGGTCGAGCTGAAAGGCGACGGCGCCGAACAGTTCGGCGTCAGGCCGATGCTGGGGCCGGTTCTGGCGGAGCAACCGTCGCGCCTTCCGACGCTCGAACGCCAGCTCTTCCTCATCAACGGCAGGCCGGGCGTTCGGATCACCGATAGCGCTCTGGAGGAGATCGGCGGCACCTCTGGCCGATTCCGTCTCATCCTCTCCTTGAAGACATGGCACGTCTTCTCCTCGTTCGGCCTGGACAATCTCGGATCATCCTCGGTCGGACCGTGGCAGACCTACGCCACCGGCGCGTTCAACTCCTACCTCGCCCCCGGAGACACGCTGGCGGTCAACCTGTCGACCATTGCCAACGATCCTCGCCAGCTCGGCTTTGCGCGCCTGTCCTATGACACGCCCGTCGGCGTCGACGGCGTGCGCCTCGGTGCCTCCGTGCTCTACAGCGCGGTCAGGCCGGGCGATCTCCGCCGCCTCGACAGCGACATCACGACGACCGAGGCCTTCGAACTGCGTGCCAGCATCGTTCCGCTGCAATCGCAATCCTCCACGCTCACGCTGACTGCGGCGACGACCTTCAGCAATGTATCCGAGCACGACCTTTACGGCCCCTGGTACAACGACCACATCAGGACGGCGAGCCTGACTGCCGACTATCGCCTGCAGGATTCCTTCGGCGGCACCAGTTTCGCGACGCTGACCTATCGCCAGGGCCTCGACGTCTTCGGCGCTTCGCATTTCGACGACGATCTGTTGTCGCGCGACGGCGCCTCCTCGAACTTCTCGGTGCTGAATCTCTGGTTCACGCGTTACCAGACGATCAACGATGCCTGGTCGCTCAAGCTCGCTGCGGCGAGCCAGACCGCGTCGCGGCCCTTGTTCACCTCGCAGCAATTCTATCTCGGCGGCTTGGCCTTCGGCCGCGGCTATGGCGCAGCCGAGATCAGCGGCGACAACGGCCTTGCCGGCTCGCTCGAACTGCGCTTCGACCAGAAGCTCAATTTCCGCTACTGGACCGGCTATCAGCTCTACGCCTTCGGCGACGCCGGCGCCGTCTGGAACGACGGCTATCGCCTGAGCGACGGCCTGTCACTCACTTCGGTCGGAGCCGGCGTGCGCTTCTTCCTGCCGGACGATCTCCAGGCCGATCTCGGCGTAGCGGTGCCCCTGAGCTACCGGGCGCCGGACAACGAGCGCCGCAGCCCCCGCTTCCTGTTCACGTTGTCGAGCGCGTTCCGGCTATGCCCCGAACGCGGCAGGTCGGGCTGCCTCTAGTCCCCCCGGTCGTTTGCCCAAGTCGCTTGGGCCCGGGGCTCCTGAGGGCTTGCTCACAGACTTGCCTAAATTTAATCCCGTAACCTGCTCACGATCGCTCGATCCGGGAGTTCCCAATGACCATGTTCAGACAAACGTGATTTGAGACCAGCCATGAAGAGGGTGCCTGCAATCCTGGCGTTTCTTTGCGTCCTCGGCGTCGGGGAGTATTTCCTCATAAGCCGGTTCGCGATCCGCCACGAGACCTTGGCGCTATTCGACGCCTCGCGGCAGCGGCCGATTTCAGTCGAGTTGGCGGTGCGGCGGGATTACGAGACCAAGGCCAATCTCGGCCTGTGGAAACTTCCGCTCGCAGTCATCAGCAATGGCAACACCGTCAAGGCCACCGAATATTCCTTCCTTGCCAACGTGCTCGCCGCGCGCGGTTATCTCGTTGCCAGCATCCAGCAGGACCTGCCGAGCGACCCGCCGCTGATGACCCATGTCGGTCAGCAATATGTCGGCCGGCGCGAGGTCTATATCCGCTGCGAGGCCAACATCCTGTTCGTGCTGGACCAGCTGCGGAAACAGCAGGAGAACGTCGACTACGGCCACATCACCCTCGTCGGTCACTCCAACGGCGGCGATGTCTCCATGTATGTCGCCCATCAGCACCCGGAGCTGGTGTCGAAGGTGATCACGCTCGACAATCTGCGGGTCCCCTTCGTGCGCAGCGACGGCATGAAGATCCTGTCGTTCCGGTCGAAGGACCCGCATTTCGTGACCGATCCCGGCGTGCTGCCGACGCCGGAAGAGGCCAAGGCGCGCGGTATCGACATCGTCCACACCGGCGCCCAGCACACGGAAATGAGCGATCGCGGCCCCAACTCGGTCAAGGAGAAGATCCAGGAAACACTCGACCGCTTCCTGCGCGACAGCGCCAGTAGCGCGCTGGCGCCGGCCGACACGAAAAGCCCGATGATCATGAATCCGGGCGATTATTAGCCGATATTCGCTTTGCGGCAGATCAAGGCGGCTCCGGGGCGGCAGGATATAAATCTCCTATGGCCTCGGAGAGACACGTGTCCCATTATATCGAAAGTCTTGATACGAAGGGTTTCGACACGAGGCGTCTTGACACCAGAAGCCTTGATATAAGACATCTTGGTCTGCCCGCGGCGAGAATGCCGGCACTCTTACGGCATCTCTATCGTTCGGCTCGCAAACTGCTGCGGTCGATCATCGCTCGCATCGATCTTTCGCAATTTCCAGGATCGTGCTGCGGATAGGCATGCGGCCGCAACGAATGCATGAAGGTTACCCTATGCGCCAGCATTTGAGACGAATCTGCCTGCTGCTTGCCGCAGCCTCCGGCGTCGGCTCCTCGTCCGCACTCGCAGCCGATGCCGATCACGGTGCCGACCTCGCCAAGCGCTGGTGCGCAAGCTGCCATGTCGTTGCGAACGGCCAGACCCAGGCGAGCGCCGACGTCCCCTCCTTCGCCTCCGTGGCGCGCAAGCCGGACTTCAGTCCGGAGAGGCTCGCCTTCTTCCTGCTCGATCCGCACCCGAAGATGCCGAATTTCCCCTTGAGCCGGACCGAAGCCGGCGACATCGCGGCTTACATCGCGACGCTGCGTTAAAGCATGATCCGGACCCGAAGGGCCGCGTTAGCGCAAAGTGCGAACCGGTTTTCCGGAACGATCATGCGCAAACAACAACCCAGAGCAAGATGACGGTTCATCCAAATCTCATCGCGCGTTAGTCGCGCGCCGGGCACAGCACCTGCATAATGCAAATCCCTGCCGGAGGACCGACAGGGATCAGCAGAAGAGATGACGGATGGCGAATGAGCTCATTCGGTGGCCCGTCATGGATCTGCGCCAGCATCGAAGTTCGGATCTCCACGCCGTGCGCCGGCCGCGAATCAGGACTTGCCCTTGCCCGGTTGCATGAGACTGCCCGTCATCTGGCGCATGTGATCTCCCGCGCTGGTGAACTGGCTACGCAGGAAATCGGACTGGATTCGCATCGCTTCCTGAAGGTCGGTGGCATGAACCAGCTTGCGCGCGTGCTCGAACGCCGACTTCATATTCTGCTCGGTGAAAATCAGCGCCTGCTTCGACACCTCCGTCCCCGCGCCCGGAACGGTCGACATCGACTTGCTGGCGGCTTCGAAAAACATGCCGAATGCCTTTTCGGCCTGGTCAATCGTCTTCTCGGCCAGGTCGCGCAGTTCGGCCGGAACTTCGAGCTTCGGTTCGATCATGGTCGCACTCCTCCCGTTTTCCCAACTGAATACCACACTTGCCGGATCGCCTTCCAGCGGCCAACGTCGGGGAAACCTCGCCGGCGGTCCGGCTCCGGCAGGAGAACGGAAGATGAGGACGTGAGGCCGCGCGGCCGGCTCAGGACAACGGGTGCTCGGGAAGAGCTTCGTCGGTGGCGAGGTCTTCGACCAGCTTGATGACCTCGAAACGCTGTCGAGGCGCGAGCTTCAGGAACGCGCGGAGCAGGCGCAGACTTTCGACCGTGCCGCTCGCGGGCGCGCCGAGCTTGAGGTGCAGTTCAGCCGCGAAATTGACGTTCTTCATCTCGCACCTATGACAAGCATCGGCCTTCGTGATCCACTCGAGAACCGAACGCCACAACAAGACGCCACACCGGGGCCCTATGGCGGCGAACTCTCGGCCGGGTGGCCCCGGCCGGCTGGCACGCTGAACGAATGTCCAAACGACGGGCTCAACCGTAGGGTTGCAATTATGCCAAGCAACAACTGGTCCGGCAAGTCCAACCGTTGATTGAGCGATGCTTCGTCGGCATCGCACCACGGCAATTCCGGATAACAGGAATATCGACCGCCGTCACCCACCTGCGTCAAGAAGCGTCATCATCACACACAGAGCCCCGATCGCTGTCAATCGGCACAACGTTTCTACCTATTTCCGATATGAACGGACGTTGGCGACGAATTGGGCTTCACCAGCGCATACACGCATTTGTTGCGTCAGACTTCAGCGGTTGTATCGACGCCGAAATGCATCGCCCCCGGAGCCGGTCTCTCCAGCGCCCTGATTCCGGCGCGGCCGCGGCCAATCCGAAAATGTTTCCACTCATGAACCCTTGTCCATGAGCGAGCGACCAAGCCGTTGCGACACGGCCACGCAGACAACGGGCGCCATGGCTGAAAACTCTTCGATTCGGGCGCGCCTCAGCACTAAAGGACGACGGCATGCTTTCTCGCTGCGATCTCATCAAGGGCGCCGCGGTCGCGCTTTTCACCCTCTCGATACAAGGCGCATGGGCGCAGGAGACCAGGATGAACCTTTTCAAGATCATCACCGTCAAGGACGAAATCGTCGTCGGACTCTCGGCGGAGGAGCTCCAGGGGCTCGGCGGCAATGATGCGAGCGCGGTCGCGCACGCGCTGGCGCAGAAGGGCGATCTCACGGTCTGGCAATACAACGTGCATCGTGGCCCGAATGGCGAACTTCAGCAGGCCCCGACCGCTAAGATCGGGCTTCTGGCCAACGCCTCGCTCCGCGTCGAGCCCTACACGACGCCTTACCAGATCGTGCCGCATCCCTGAGCAACCGGCTGACACGCCGGCGGCGATGGCCGCCGGCGTACCGTCATCATCCGCGCCGCTCCGCCTGCTGCGCCCCCGTTGCCGTCGCGAAGCCGTAGACCAGCGCCAGCCGGTCCAGGCATTCGCGAAAGCGCCGCGCAAAATAATCGTTCCAGCGCTGCGTCCGGACGGCGCGGCGCACGGCGATCTGATCCATGGTCAGGCCCAGTATCAGCACGTCGTGCACCAGCGCGGCGCCGTCGGTGCCAAGTTCGCGCTCGACCCGGTTCAGCCGCAGCACCGCCTGGCGCTGGCTCTCGGTGACCGGTTCGCGCGTACGCGCGCCATCGACATATTCCCTCGTCGGGTCCATCGCTTGAGGCCCCCGCTCCGCCCTTTCCCAATCGTTCTGGAAGGCGCGTCCGCCGAGGTATTGCGCCTCGTCGATCTGATGGTGGGCGCGCAGCCGGCCGAGAGGATCGCCACGGATCGACCGGATGGCCAGGATCTTCTCACCGGAATCCAGCGCCAGCGGATTGTCGACCTCGACCTCCGTCACGTCGGCATTGAACGGCAGTTCGCGTGACCGCCTGTCGTAGATCTTCGCCAGTTTGTAGGACTTGTTGCGTCGGACGCGTGCCAAACGGATGCTCCTTTGCGAAATTGACGATCGGACGGGTCGCACGAGATCAGGCCGCAGGGACCAGCCTCAGCACGACAGGACCCGGGACGCGGGCGGACGCAGCACCAGAGCGGCGTGTCAGGCGCGCATGCGGTGCGCAATAGCTGGAGCCCGGCCGGCAGGGATGACCGCAGAAGGCGATCTCCTCCCCGTCCTTGTCGCCGCCATAGGGATAGCGGCAGTCGGCCGGCCCGAGCGCGACCAGTTGCAGCAGGCGCGGCTGAACGCCGACGCAGCGGAGCTTCACTTGCGCCGCAGGCTTCATTGCGGATTTCGGCGGCAAATTCAGGTTCGGCAACACCGCCCGGCGCGGCGAAACCGGAGCCTCGCCCGGCAAATAGGGCGCGAGCGATGGACTCGTGATCCATTCCGGTATGACGAGCCCGAGCCGCTTGGCGCGGCCGATCACCGCGTTGCGCGTGTAAGCCGTTCCAAACCTTGCGTTAATCTGTCTTGCGATCTCCGCATAAGACATGCCCTTGCGAAAATAGTCGCGCAGCGCGTCGGAATGCTCCGACGGCCAATGGCCCGGTTCCATGATGCTGTCCTGTGATGCGCCTCCTCCGATCGCACGACCGGATGGCGAGACGTACTTTCCGGTATTCCGAAGATTAAGTCAAGCGATAATTCTGATATTCATAATTGCATCAATTCCGAATTTCGGATTACAAGAGGCAAGTCGGTGCGCAAACGAGGGAATCACCATGTTGGACGTTGCAATGATCGAGCGGGGCCTGGAAAAGACGGGCAAGAGCAAGGGCGGCCTCGCGGCGGCCATGGGCGTGCGGCCCGGCGCGGTCTCGGAGATCCTCGGCGGCGAGCGTCTGGTGAAGGCTTCGGAGATCATTCCGATCATGGAATATCTCGAGCTCAATCTCGCACCGATCATGGGCCGCGTCGGCGCCGGTGCCGTGATCGAGCCGGATTACGAGCAGGTTCCGCCGGAGGGGCTCGGCGACATCGCACTGCCCTTCCCGATCATGGAAGAAACCGTCGCATTCGAGATCGTGGGCGATTCGATGCTGCCCAAATACGAAAGCGGTGACGTGATCGTGGTCTACAAGGACCAGCGCCATCCGCTGTCGAGCTTCTACGGCGAGGAGGCCGTGGTCCGGCTCAAGACCGGCGAGCGCTATTTGAAGACCATCGAGCGGGGCAAGAGCCCGTCCGTCGTCAATCTCACCAGCTTCAACGCCAAGCCGATCGTCGGCGTCAAGCTGGACTGGGTCGGCGAGATCTGCCTGTCCATGCCCAAGGGCCAGCTCGAGCGGCTGCGTGCCAAGTCGGCGCGTCCGCGCAAGAAGGGCAAGTGACGACGACTTCGTTATTCGGAAATCACCCTTGACTTTATTCTGATTTTCGGAAATACTCTGCCGCGTTCCCGGTGACGGGCGCGCGGCAGGATCGTTTCATGCAGTATTTCGTCGTGATGATCGACTATGGGCGGCGCGGCCGCGAGGCGGTCGTCGATCCAGAAATCACCCGGCGCGAGGTCGTCTCCCGGATCGCCTCGGGCGAATACCAAAACATCTCGTTCATCCACGAGATCGCGGAGAATTCGGTCGAGGACGTCACCGAGGCCATCCTGGCCGAGGCGGCCCTTCCCATGATCGCCCCCGACGAGGTCGATCTCCAGGCAATCCGCCTTGATCACGCCCGCGACCTGAGCAAGCACGAACGAACGTGACGCAGGCTTTTACCGACCTGCGCCGCCGCTAATCAGGGATCACACCGTGAGCACGGTCGATCCCGTGGTCTTGCGTGCGGCGAGATCGGCATGCGCCCGGGCGGCATCCCTCAAGGGATAGGTCTGGTGCACCTCGATCTTGACCGCACCGGACTTGACGACGTCGAAAAGTTCGTTCGCCATCGCAACGAGGTTCTCGCGCTTGGCGGCGTAGGTGAACAGCGTCGGCCGGGTGACGTAGAGCGAACCCTTCTGGGCCAGCAGGCCGAGATTGAGCGGCTCGACCGCGCCGGAGGATTGACCAAACAGCGCGGCAACGCCGAGCGGCGCGAGGCAGTCCAGCGACTTCAGGAACGTATCCTTGCCGACGGAGTCGTAAACCACCGGCACCTTCTTGCCCCCGGTAATCTCGTCGACGCGCTTCACGAAATCCTCGCGCGCGTAGATGATGACATGGTCGCAGCCGTGCGCCTTGGCGAGCTTGGCCTTCTCGTCGCTGCTGACCGTGCCGATCACGGTCGCGCCGAGATGCTTGGCCCACTGACTGAGGATCAGGCCGACGCCGCCGGCTGCGGCATGGAGCAGGATGGTGTCGCCGGCCTTCACCCGATAGGTCTGCCGGATCAGATATTGCGTCGTCAGCCCCTTCAGCATCATCGCCGCCGCGGTCTTGTCGTCGACGCCATCGGGCAACTTCAGCAGGCGGTCGGCAGGAATCAGCCGCGCCTCGGAATAGGCACCGAGCGGCGAGGCGCCATAAGCGACACGATCGCCCGGCTTCAGATCGGTAACGCCGGACCCGACTTCCTCGACGACGCCGGCCGCCTCGCTGCCCAGTCCGCTCGGCAATTGCGCCGGATAAAGGCCCGAGCGGTTGTAGATGTCGACGAAGTTGAGACCGACGGCGGTGTGGCGAATGCGCGCCTCGCCCGGTCCGGGCTTGCCGACACTGACTTCCTCCCAGACGAGGACTTCAGGACCGCCGGTCTTGTGAAAACGAATGGCATGCGTCATGGGCGTTACTCCCTTTTCGTTGGATGAGGGTCCGAAAAAGTCGGATTGGCCGCAGAAATAGGCATTCTGTCCGCCCGTTACAGTACAGACACGTAACAAGAATGTCACAGCGAGCGACAAACGTCCGTCGTTCCATCTCCGTTCGAAAAAGTTGATGACGCGCTTGGATCGGCTGGCAGTAGCTTCTGCGCGGGGTTTGGTGGTCGCCTGCGAAGGAGAGCCGAGATGCCAGCTTATGTACAGCATCATCAGGATGTCGAAATCGCGCCCGTGAATTGCCCCACCTGCATGGGGTTCTTGCCGATGTATGTGCGCGAGGTCGAGCCGCACTGGAGCCTCGCCAGAATCGATTTCGTCTATGAATGCGCCGACTGCGGCGCCGAGCTCCGGCAGACCATCCGCAAGCCGGAGCTGCTGCGGCACTGACCCCGCGAACGGCGAGGCGCTCAACTATTTGCGCTCAGCGGAAAAAGCGCCGTTCACGCGGATCTGATGCCTCCCAAACGAGGCTTGTTCTTTGCGGGGAACGCAGGCAGAACAAGCCTCAAGCAAGACCTTTGGGAGCGCCCTTTCGTGGCTGATCAGAAGGCCTCGACGTCGATCGAGGCAGTGGAGAGCGGCCTCGCCGCGCAGGGCTACATCGCGAGCCGGCAGATCGCGACCGCCGTTTATTTGTCTCAGCAGATCGAGAAGCCGATCCTGGTCGAGGGGCCGGCGGGCGTCGGCAAGACCGAGCTTGCCAAGGCGATCGCGGCCTGGCGCGGCATGAAGATGATCCGCCTGCAATGCTATGAAGGCCTCGACGAGGCCAAGGCGCTCTACGAGTGGAAATACGCCAAGCAGCTTCTCTACACGCAGATCCTGAAGGACAAGCTCGGCGAGGTCCTCGGCGGCGCTCAGACGCTGCATGCCGCGCTCGACCAGCTGCACGATTTCGGCGACGTGTTCTTCTCGAAGGAGTTCGTCGAGCCGCGCCCACTGCTCCAGGCGCTGGAGCAGCCGGGCGGCTGCGTGCTGCTGATTGACGAGATCGACAAGTCGGACGCGGAATTCGAATCGCTTCTGCTGGAAATCCTCTCCGACTTCCAGGTCACGATCCCCGAGCTCGGCACGGTTTCGGCGATCACGCCGCCGACCGTGATCCTCACCTCCAACAGCGAGCGCGACCTGGGCGATGCCCTGAAGCGGCGCTGCCTGCATCTGCACATCGGCTTCCCCGAGCAACGGCTCGAGGAGCGCATCGTCGAAAGCCGTGTACCCGGCATCTCTCAGACGCTGCGCCGGCAGATGGTCGGCTTCATCCACGAGATCCGCTCGCTGGATCTGAAGAAGCTGCCCTCGGTCAGCGAGACCATCGACTGGGCGCGCGTGCTGGTGCTGCTCCAGGCCACCGAGCTCGACACCGATATCGTCAAGGACACGCTCAACGTGCTCCTGAAATACGAAGCCGACATCGAGGCCGCATCGCCGCAGGTGACGACCTTCATTGCCAAGGCGGCCCGGTCCAACGTCTTCGGTTGACGCCGATGCGCGAGAACCTCCATCGTTTCTTTCGGGCGGCGCGAGGCGTCGGCGTCCACGTTTCGCCTGCCGAGAGCATCGATGCGATGCGCGCGGTCGCGAAGGTCGGTATCTCCGACCGTGCTGTCCTGCGCGACGCGCTGCTGCTGACGCTCGCCAAGTCGCAGGACGAGAAGCTCGCGCTCGGCGACTGCTTTGATCTGTTCTTCAGCCAGCCCGAGCCGCGGCAGGATCAGCCTGAAGCCGCCAACGACGACGCCGCGCAAGGCGAGGATCAGCCGCCCTCCTCCGGCTCGGCCCGCGAGGCGGGTGAAGCTCAGCCCCCCGAGGGCTTGGGTCCGCTCGCGCAGATGCTGCTGTCGCAGGACCGCAACGCGATCGCAGCCGCCATCGCCAGCGCCTCCGGCGCGGCCTCTCTGTCCGATATCCGCTACTCCACCCAGCGCGGCATATTCTCCAGCCGCATTCTCGATGCCATGGGCCTTCAACGCCTGCGCGACGATCTCGACGAGCTCACTGCGACCAATCCCGCGCTGGCCGAGCGTCTGCGCGCCGCGCTCGACGCGTTGCGCGAGGCGGTGCGCGACACGGTCTCGCAGGGGCTTGCGCTCTATGCCCGCGAGGAGGCCGAGAACCTTCGTAACGAGATCCTGCGCAACGCGCCGCTCGCACGCATCGAACGGCGTCAGGTCGCCGAGATGCGCGCCCTCATCCGCCAGATCGCTCGCCGTCTGCGTGAGCGCTATTCCAAGCCGCGCAAGCGTCAGCGCCGCGGCCATCTCGACGTGCGCCGCACGCTCCGCCGCAACGCCGCCTGGGGCGGCGTGCCCTTCCTGACCGCCTGGAAGCGCAAGCATCGCGAGCGGCCGAAGATCGTCGCGATCTGCGACGTCTCCGGTTCGGTCGCCCAGGTCTCCGATTTCTTCCTGCTGCTGATCCACTCGTTGCACGAGGTGGTCGACGACGTCCGCTCCTTTGCCTTCTCCTCGCACCTGATCGAGGTCAGTGAAATTCTGGAGAAGAATTCGCCGGAAGAGGCGATGGCCGAGATCATGTCCAAGGTCGGCTTCGGTTCATCCGACTACGGCTCCTCGCTGGTCGATTTCGAGAAGGACTTCATGAGCACGCTGACGCCGCGGACCACGGTGATCATGCTCGGCGATGCCCGCAGCAATAATCTGGACCCGCGCGCCGATATTCTGCGCCGCATCTCCGAGCGCTCCAAGCGACTGGTCTGGCTCAATCCTGAAGGGCGGCTCGCCTGGGGCTTTGGCGATTCCGAGATGCCGCGCTATGCGACGTTCTGTACCGTCGTGCGCCAATGCGCCACCGCGCAGCAGCTCGAGCGCGCTGTGTCGGATATCGTCGCGACCTATCAGTAGGTCCTGTCAGTCAATCTTGCGCGCGGTCAGGGTCAGTTTCGCGCGAACTCTGCTTGCCTTCCGTTACACTCCCGGAAGTGATAGGCGATCTCGTCGAGCGCGCGCTGCTCCCATTCTTCGGCCTGCGCGAGCCAGAAGATCCGGCGATCGAAATCGAGCGCCGCACGCTCTCGGCACAGGGATTCCTGACTGCGCATTTCAACCAGCCTGTTCATGCACTCCACTCCTGCCGCGTGAAGTCATTCCCCGCGAATCAAACTAACAGAATCCCGGATTCCCGGCCTCATGATTTCGCACCCGTCCCGTCGCATAATGGGACAGCGATGCTTCCCGTGCACTGCGGTAGCTTGCAACGCAACATCAACTGCCGATCAGCAATTAGTGATCCAGGTACAGGGACGAATTTCGCGATCAAGCGATCTATTTCTCGTGTCGCAACGAAGTGCGGCAATTTGTGAAGAGACGTTCTAAACGGCCCACCGGATTCCCGACTCATTGTCGTCGCACGGTCTTCATGCGGCGTCGCTAACAGGGGCGCGAACGGTACGATCGCTCGAGGCAACATGAACAACGATTTCGACTTCGAACTTGCGCCGGACCAGTGGGAAGCGCTGCGCACGCTCCGCAACCCACCGTCGAATGGTCGTCTTTCGAAGTCCTATCTGATTGATGGTTTGGTCGCGCTCGGTCTCGTCGCCATCAACGATGGCGTGCCTGTGATGACGCCAGCCGGACGCAAGGTGCTCGTACGCGGATCGTGCCGGCTGCTCGATCTCGTGGCGTGACAGGTTTCCGCCGATTGTCTCCGCCGGCATCGCGGCCCGCAGGTCAGTCATCCCACTTCAGGAGCGGCGATCCATACGCCCTTCGCCAGACCGACAGGAAACGCGGAAACCAGGAGTGGGCCACCGCACCCTGATAGGCCCAGGTGCGATATTTCAGACCCTGCTCGGAGATCAGCTCTGGATATCCGCCATGCAGCTCTGTCGCGGTCCGAATGTCCTTCAATATTCCCTGGGCGCAGGAACGGTAGGTATCGCTCGCCGAGAACTCATCATAGTCCAGCATGCGATCGGCGAACTCGACGTTGAACGTCGGCCAGGAGGAACGGCCCTGATAGGCAGGCGCCGCGATCTTGTGGATCATCTTGTTGCGTGGATTATCCGCGGATACCAGGAAGTGAAACGTGCTGGGGATGCGAAAGCGCGGCTCCGCGATGATCAGATCCGCTGTGGCCGCGAACAATGCCCGCTCGCTCGCATCGTTCAGATCCCAGAAGCCGCGATGCACGCTCACGAAGTCCAGCGCGACCGCAGAGACCGGCGGGCCCTTCGGACCATCCAGGGAATGCCTGATGAAGCCGTCCCCGCCGAACAGATGGAGCAGGTCCTTCTTGTACTGCGCGAGATCGCGCCCGAGCAGCCGCTTCAGCTCGTTCTCGTCGACGATCCCGAGCTGCACGCTCCACACGAACGTCGTGTAGACGCAAGCATTGGTCACGAAACGCCTGCGTTCGGCGCGGGTATCCGTCGCAGCGGAGCGGGGGCCACTTGCGTCACACAATAAGTACCCGGTGCCGTCATGCTCGAACGGCTCGAGCTCACTTGCAAGCTTAAGGGTCGCGCGCTTCAGGTCACCGCCATATTCAGCAAGCAATAGACGACCGGCATGTGCGCATTGCGACATCGCCAGATAGGACGGCGCCCTCTCGTCAGCCGAGATCATCTGCTGCAAGCCTGCAATAATGCCGAGCAGCGTATCCGACGGAGGCGAGAAGTAATTCACGCCGAGATACCGTCCTCGCCCTGCCGGAACGATGGTCGTCGTGACGACGCCGGCGCGAACCGCCTCCAGCAACAAGCGGACGCTCTTGTCGAGCAGCCGAGCCCGCCGCACCGCATCCTGCGCATCCATGATGGTTTCGGGCGCGAGGACATCAGGATAGAACCAAGCGAAGTCACGGGGATAATAGGCGGATGCGTGGGGTGCCCCCGTGACGAGGAAGGCTTCCGTCGCGGAGAAGGCGCTGTCCATCGCGTGCCGGTAAAGGTCCTCGATGGCCGACAACGAATGAGGCAATCTTCTCAGGAAGCGATCTCCGAGAAAATTCACCGCCTGAAGGGCGTTGGCGACAAGCGTGGCGGCCGTGCCTTGGTAGAATCGGTTTCCGCGTTCTGAAGACAACGAGATATCGCTATTCATGTGCGGCCAGGATCACTCCAATGGTGCGGCCACCATCCGAACATGGCTGATTCGTATTTCGTTCAGATGACGTGCGATCCCTTCGCCGAGCGACGCCTTTGGAACGATCTTGGCGCCCCCATCTCGATGGGAGCCCTCTTTCTCCGGACCGCAGCAGCCGTCATCTAAGCGGCCCACATACGCAATATTTTTCAATCGGTTAGGAACGGGGCGGCAGCGACGGCGGCCGGCGTGGTCAGCCGCCCCCCCCAATTTGACTTGACCCGCCACAAATCTACAAAAGGCGCGATCCCAGCCTTGCGCGAGGGACCCTGCAGTGCGCGCGGACGCGAGCCGGACCACCCCGCCGCAGGCACCGTCCACCCGCCGAAGCGTTGAGCAAGGGATGACGCATTTTCACACCTTACGCGGGGGTTCAAACTAGCCCACTATTGGGGCACTTCACCATGCAAGCGCATCTGCGAATGTTGGATTCGACACCTGACGGCCTGAATTCCGGCGAGACCCCGCTGCTGCGGACGATCGGGCTCACCAAGCGTTATGGCGATTTCCTCGCCAACGATTCCATCGACATCGATATCTGGCCCGGCGAGATCCATGCCGTGCTCGGCGAGAACGGCGCCGGCAAGTCGACACTGGTCAAGGCCATTTACGGCCTGGTCCAGCCCAGCGCCGGCGAGATCCGTTGGCAGGGGCGGCCTGTCGTGCTGTCCGGCCCTGCGGACGCGCGCAAGCGCGGCATCGGCATGGTGTTCCAGCACTTCTCGCTGTTCGACAATCTCACCGTCGCGGAGAACGTTGCGCTCGGCCTCGACGGCAACGAGTCCTTCAAGGACATGTCGGCGCGACTTGCGCTGGTGTCGAAGGCCTACGGCCTTCCGCTCGATCCCCGGCGCGAGGTCTGGCAATTGTCGGTCGGCGAGCGCCAGCGCATCGAGATCGTCCGCGCCTTGATGCAGGACCCGAAATTCCTGATCCTGGACGAGCCCACCGCCGTCCTGACGCCGCAGGAAGCCGACCAGCTCTTCATCGTCCTGGAGCGTCTCAAGGCCGAAGGCCGCGCCATCCTCTACATCAGCCACAAGCTCGAGGAGGTGAAGCGTCTCTGCGACACCGCCACGATCCTGCGCGGCGGCAGGAAGGTCGAGACCTGCAATCCCCGGCGCGAGACCGCAGCCTCACTCGCGCGCATGATGGTCGGCGGCGAGATCAGGGAGGTCAAGGCGGCGTCCGGCCGGACGACCACCGCGCCACGGCTCGTCGTCAACGATCTTTCGCTCGCACCTGGCGAGGCGCACGGCGTGCGGCTCGATCACATCTCGTTCGAGCTGAGGGGCGGCGAGATCCTCGGTATCGCCGGCGTCGCCGGCAACGGCCAGGACGAATTGTTCGCTGCGCTGTCCGGAGAACGCTTGTCGAAGCAGCCGGCCACGGTGGTGATCGAAGGCACCCCCGCCGGTCACCTCTCCATCACGCAACGACGCAGGCTGGGCGCGGCGTTCATTCCCGAGGAGCGGCTCGGCCATGGCACCGCGCCGCGCATGAAGCTGTCGGAGAATGCGCTGCTGACCGGACATGCCGCGAGCGGCATGGTCCATCGCGGCTTCATCAATACCGCCGCCGCGCTGAAGACCGTCGACATCGCGACCGAGACGTTCGACGTGCGCAAGGCCAAGCGCGATCCGGAAGCCGCATCGCTCTCCGGCGGCAATCTGCAGAAATTCATCGTGGGACGCGAGATTTTGCGCAATCCCGCGGTGCTGGTTGTCAGTCAGCCGACCTGGGGCGTCGATGCCGGCGCCGCTGCCGTCATTCGTCAGGCGCTGCTTGATCTCGCGGCCGCAGGCGCCGCAGTCCTCGTCACCAGCCAGGACCTCGACGAGCTCGCGGAGATCGCCGACCGTATCGCCGTGATGTTCCACGGCCGGTTGTCGGCGCCACTCGCGACCAGCGAGGCGACGCGCGAAAAGATCGGTCTTCTCATGGGCGGCAGCAGTCTGGAGCCGCAGGAGGCCGCGTATGCAGCTGGTGCTTGAGAAGCGCGCCGAGCGCTCCGGAACGATCGCACTGGTCTCGCCTCTGATCGCGGTCGGCCTCACGATCGTGACCATGGTCATCCTGTTTGCGATCCTCGGCAAGAATCCGCTGCTCGCCCTGCATGCCTATTTCATCGCGCCCTTGACCGACGGCTATTCGCTGCAGGAGATCGCGGTGAAGGCGACGCCACTGGTGATGATCGCCATCGGGCTGTCGCTCTGCTATCTCGCCAATGCCTGGAATATCGGCGCCGAGGGCCAATTCCTGATCGGCGCGGTGGCCGGAAGCTGGATCGCGGTGCGAACGCAAGGCACCGACGCGGGCGCCTGGGTACTTCCCGCCATGCTCGTCCTCGCTGCCGCTGCGGGCGCGCTCTATGCGCTGATCCCGGCGATCTGCAAGGTGAAGTTCGGTGCCAGCGAAATCCTGACCAGCCTGATGCTGGTCTATGTCGCCGACCTCTTCCTCGACTATCTCGTGCGCGGTCCCTGGCGCGACCCGCACGGCTTCAACTTCCCGACAACGGCCGAGTTCGACCCGGTCGCGACGGTCCCGCTGCTGATCGAAGGCGGCCGGCTGCATCTCGGCTCCATCATCGTCCTTCTCGTGGTCGCCGCAGCCGCAATCCTGCTCGGACGAACCATCAAGGGCTTCGAGATCCGCGTCGTCGGCGCAGCCCCTCGTGCCGCACGGTTCGGCGGCTTCAAGGCCGACCGGCTGATCATCCTGACCTTCGCGATATCAGGCGCGCTCGCGGGCCTCGCCGGCATCATCGAGGTTGCAGGCCCCATCGGCCATCTCCAGCCCGGCATCTCTCCGGGTTACGGCTTTACGGCGATCATCGTTGCTTTCCTCGGCCGGCTGAACCCGCTCGGAATATTGGTCGCGGGTCTTTTCCTTGCGTTGACCTTCATCGGCGGTGAACAAGCGCAGATCGCGATGAAGATCCCGCTGGATGTCACCAAGGTCTTTCAGGGCATCCTGCTGTTCTACGTGCTCGCCTGCGATTCCCTGATCCTGTACCGCTTCAAGCTGGTCTTCCCCAATCGACAGGTGGCTCGTGGAGCTGGTTGAGGCCATCATCCTTTCGGTGCTCGCCGCATCGACGCCGCTGCTGATCGCTGCGACCGGCGAGCTCGTCACCGAGCGATCCGGCGTGCTCAATCTCGGTGTCGAGGGCATGATGATCGTCGGCGCGGCCTGCGGCTTCGCCGGCGCGTGGCTCAGCGGGTCGGTCTTCATCGGCGCGCTGTTCGGCATCGTCGCGGGCGTGTTGATGTCGCTGGTCTTCGCGTTGATGGCGCTCGGGCTTGCCGTCAACCAGGTCGCCACGGGCCTCGCGCTGACCATCCTCGGCGTCGGGCTGTCCGGACTGATCGGCGCCGGCTTCGTCGGCGAACGCATCACGCCGGCGGTGCATCTCCACATTCCCGGCGCCACCGACATCCCACTGATCGGCCGCGTGCTGTTCGGCGAGGATGGCTTCGTCTACGTCTCCATTGCCCTCGTCGTCGGCGTCTGGTGGTTCCTGTACCGCACGCGCGCGGGGCTGATCCTGCGCGCGTGCGGCGACAATCACGCCTCTGCTCATGCGCTCGGCTATCCCGTGCTGCGCATCCGCACCTTTGCCGTGATGTTCGGCGGCGCCTGCGCCGGGCTTGCCGGCGCCTATCTGCCGCTCGCCTATACGCCGTTCTTCGTTCCCGGCATGACCGCGGGCCGCGGCTGGATCGCGCTGGCGCTGGTGGTGTTCTCGTCCTGGCGGCCGGGCCGGCTCGTGCTCGGCGCCTATCTGTTCGGCGCGGTGACGATCCTGCAGTTGCACGCCCAAGGCTGGGGCGTCGGCATTCCCTCGCAGTTCATGTCGGCACTGCCCTATCTCGCAACGGTCGTCGTCCTGGTATTGATCTCCCGCGAGCGCAGCGGTGGCTCGACCGCGCCGGCCGCACTCGGCACCGTGTTCGTCCCCGACCGCTGAATTTCATTTCTGTGACGTGCGCGATGGGGCGCGCGCGTTGCGGATCATGGCTTTCCCCTGATGTTTGGAGATCGATGATGAGGAAATCACTTCTTGCGCTGGCCACCGGGCTCCTGCTTGCCGGGAGCGTCAGCGCAGCCTCCGCCGCCGACAAGCTCAAAGTCGGCTTCATTTATCTCGGCCCGATCGGCGACCTCGGTTGGACCTATCAGCACGATCAGGGGCGCCTGGCGCTGGTGAAGGAGCTCGGCGACAAGATCGAGACCACCTATCTGGAGAACGTGCCCGAAGGCCCCGACGCCGAGCGCTCCATCGAACAGCTCGTCCGCGCCGGCAACAAGCTGATCTTCACGACGTCGTTCGGCTACATGGACCCGACGCTGAAGGTCGCCAAGAAATATCCGAACGTGCATTTCGAGCACGCCACCGGCTACAAGCGCAATCCGAACATGTCGACCTATTCGGCCAGATGGTATCAGGGCCGCTACATTCAAGGCTTGATCGCGGCCAAGATGTCGAAGTCGGGCGTGCTCGGTTATATCGGCTCGTTCCCGATTCCGGAGGTCGTCTCCGGCATCAACGCGACGATGCTGGCGGCGCAGAGCATCAACCCGAACATCAAGGTCAAGATCATCTGGGCCAACACCTGGTTCGACCCGGGCAAGGAAGCCGACGCCGCCAAGGCGCTGATCGACCAGGGCGCCGACGTCATCATGCAGCACACGGATTCGCCTGCCCCGATGCAGATCGCCAGCGAACGCGGCAAGCTCGCCTTCGGCCAGGATTCCGAGATGATCAAATTCGGGCCAAAGACCCAGCTCACCTCGATCCTCGACACCTGGGGCCCCTACTACATCGAGCGCGTCAAGGCCGAGCTCGCGGGAACCTGGAAGTCCGAGGACAGCTGGGGCGGCCTCGACAGCCACATGTTCGCGATGGCCCCCTATACCAACATGCCCGACGAGGTGAAGAAAATGGCGGAGGATGCCCAGGCCGCGATCATTGCGGGCAAGCTGCATCCGTTCAAATGCCCGATCGTTGGGCAGGACGGCAAGCCGGTCGAGTGCAAGGGCGGCGATCACCTCGACGACGGGCAGATCCTCGGCATGAATTTCTACGTGAAGGGCATCGACGACAAGCTGCCGGGCAAGTAGCACGCTTCTTGCTTTAGCCAATTCACCTGCTCCTCCCGGAGGAGGTTCGGAGGGGGTGGCCAGAAGCACCCGGCACTTGTGGTCGCCCCCTCTTTCAATTCTTCCCTATCCGGCCTGCATCGCCCTCGCAGCGGAACTGTGCCTGAGGATGAGATCGGCGACATCGAGGCCCGGGATCGCGCCGTCGATCACAGCCCATCGTCCGGCCACCATCACCCGATCGGCCCGATGCGCCCCGCACAGCACCAGCGCGGCCAAGGGATCGCCATGGCCGGAGAAGCGCAGCTCGTCGAGCTTGAACAGCGCGAGGTCGGCCGCCTTGCCAACGGCGATCTCGCCGAGTTCCGGCCGGCCGACGCAGGCTGCCGACCCCTTGGTGGCCCAGCGCAGCGCGTCCTTGTGGCTGACTCTGGTCACGCCATAGCGGGCCCGTTGCAGCAAGAAGGCGGCGCGGACCTCCTGCATCAAATTCGAACTGTCATTTGAGGCCGAGCCGTCAACGCCGAGTCCGATCCCGACGCCAGCCTCCTCCATCTCGCAGACCGGACAGCAGCCCGACGCCAGGATCTGGTTGCTGCACGCACAATGGCTGATGGTCGTCCCGGCCTTGCCAAGCCGCTTCATCTCGTCGGCGTTGAAAAAGATGCCGTGGGCGAGCCAGGTTCGCGCGTTGAGCCAGCCGCACTGTTCGAGATAGTCGAGCGGGCGGCAGCCATACATCTGCTGGCAAAATTCGTTCTCGTCCTCGGTCTCGGCGAGATGGGTGTGCAGACGCACATCGAGCTTGTCGGCGAGATCGGCGGTGGCACGCATCAGCGAGGGCGTCACCGAGAACGGCGAGCATGGCGCAAGCGCAATCTGCACCATCGCATCCGCGCCGCGCTGGTGATGCTTCGCGACTACACGCGCGCTATCGGCGAGGATCGTGTCTTCGTCCTGCACGACGTTGTCAGGCGGCAGGCCGCCGTCGCGCTGCGACAGATTCATCGAGCCGCGCGTCAGCAGCACGCGCACGCCGAGCCGTCTTGCGACGCCGACCTCGACATCCACGGCGTCCTCGATCCCTGCCGGGAAGACGTAATGATGATCCGTCGTCGTCGTGCAGCCCGACAGCAGCAGCTCGGACATCGCCACGGTGACGCCGAGCTCGAGCGCCTCTGGCGTCAACCTCGCCCACACCGGGTAGAGCGCCTTGAGCCAGGGGAACAGCTCGCGATCCATCGCCGCCGGCAGCGCCCGCGTCAGCGTCTGGTAGAAGTGATGATGGGTGTTGATGAGGCCCGGCAGCACCACGTGTTCGCTCGCATCGAAAATTGCGACGTCCGCCGTTGCCGGCGTGGCGCCGGCGGGCACGAGCTCGACGATCCGGCCGTCCTTCACGACGATCCCGCGCTCGGCCCCGTCGGCAAGGATGGCGAGAGGATCCCGGATCCAGATCGGCTTCGCGTCACTCATGATCCGCTTCTCCCCGCATTCACTGCGGCCAACTGCCCAATCGCCGTCCTGGCGCGACTTGTTTGTTGCGACTTGGCTCCGGTCTTGCAAGACTCGTCATCACGATTCACCGGCGGAAACTTTGGCGCGGCCATGGATTTGAACACAATCACGACCGTGGCCCATCCGCAAACACGGGTGCAATTGCCGGTCTGGACGGCCGGCGACGCCTGGCTCGCGGGCGGCACGTGGCTGTTCTCCGAGCCGCAGGTCCATCTGAAGCGGCTGATCGATCTGACCGACCTGAAATGGCCGGCGCTGACGATCACCGACAGCCATCTCGCCATCGCCGCCACCTGCACCGTCGCGCAACTCGATGGTTTCGCCTGCCCGCCCGACTGGCTGGCCGCACCGCTGATCGGCCAGTGCTGTCGGGCGTTCCTTGCTTCGTTCAAGATCTGGAAGACCGCGACGGTCGGCGGCAATCTCTGCATGTCGCTGCCGGCGGGACCGATGATCTCGCTCACCGCGGCGCTCGATGGCGTCTGCACCATCTGGAAGGCAGGCGGCGGCGAGCAGCGGATTCCCGTCGTCGATTTCGTCACCGGCAACCAGCGCAATCGCCTGACGCCGGGCGACCTGATCCGGCAGATCGACATTCCCATGGCCGCACTGAAGCGCCGGACGGCCTTTCGCCAGATCTCGCTGGCCCCGGTCGGCCGCTCGGCGGCCCTGCTGATCGGCAGCCTGGATGCCGACGGCACGCTGGCGCTCACGGTCACCGCATCGACGGTGCGACCGATCCAATTGTCCTTCCGCAAGGCTCCGGACGCGAACACGCTTCGCGACGCGATCTCGCAGCAGATCACCGATGACCTGTACCATACCGACATCCACGGCCAGCCGCTCTGGCGCAAGCATATGACGTTGCGACTTGCCGAGGAGATCCGCGGCGAGCTGCTCGGGGCAACTCCGCCATGAGCTTCGAGATCAACGGCAAGCCGTTTGCGCAGGAGCCGCGGGCCGGGCAATGCCTGCGCACGTTCCTGCGCGAGCTCGGCCATTTCGGCGTGAAGAAGGGCTGCGACGCCGGCGACTGCGGCGCCTGCACCGTGCTGCTCGACGGCGAGCCGGTGCATAGCTGCCTGATCCCTGCCTTCCGCGCCGAGGGGCGCACCGTCACCACGGTCGAAGGTCTCGGCGGCGAGCACGGCACGCATCCGATGCAGCAGGCCTTCCTCGACGCGCAGGGTTTTCAATGCGGCTTCTGCACGGCCGGCATGATCCTGACCTGCGCCTCGCTGAACCAAGCGCAGCGCACCGATCTCGGCGCCGCGCTGAAGGGCAATATCTGCCGCTGCACCGGTTACCGCGCAATCGAGGACGCGTTGCTCGGCAAGACCAATGTCGAGGCGAGCGTCGAGCCCGGCGCTGCCTTCGGCCGCAGCCTGCCGGCGCCGGCAGGCCCCGACATCGTCCGCGGCAAGGCGCGCTACACCTTCGACACCGCAATCGACGGCCTGCTTCACGTCAAGCTGGCGCGGTCGCCTCATGCCCACGCCAGGATCGTCGCGATCGACAAGTCCGAAGCGCTGAATGTTCCCGGCGTCCATGCGGTGCTGACCTATGAGGACGCACCATCGGTCCTGATGTCGACTGCCCGGCACGAGATGGACTGGATGGACCCGGAGGACACCCGCATTCTCGACGACGTCGTCCGCTTCATCGGCCAGCGGGTCGCCGCCGTCGTCGCCGAGAGCGAGGCTGCCGCGGAGGAGGCCTGCCGCCGACTGAAGGTCGACTACGAGATTCTGCCTGCGCTGATTGATCCAGAGCAGGCGATGGCGCCGGGCGCGCCGATCATCCATCCCGATCGCACCATCGCCAACCGCATCGCAGATCCCCAGCGCAACCTCGCGGCGGAGACGCATGGCGAGTTCGGCGACGTCGCGGCGGCGCTTGCCACGTCCGCGGTCAGCTATGAGGCCACCTTCCACAGCCATCGCGTGCAGCATGCGGCGCTGGAGACGCATGGCGGCCTCGCCTGGCTTGATGAGGCGGGCGTGCTGAATGTCCGCACCTCGACGCAGGTGCCGTTCCTGACCCGGCGCGCGCTGTCCGACATCTTCCAGCTTCCCTTGGACAAGGTCCGCGTGTTCTGCGAGCGTGTCGGCGGCGGCTTCGGCGGCAAGCAGGAGATGTTCGTCGAGGACATCCTGGCGCTCGCAACGCTCAAGACCGGACGCCCGGTGAAGCTGGAGCTGACCCGCGAGGAGCAGTTCATCGCGACCTCGACGCGCCATCCGATGCGAGTCCACATCAAGGCCGGCGCCGATGCCGACGGCAAGCTCACCGCGCTGCAGCTCGACGTGCTCTCCAACACCGGCGCCTACGGCAATCATGCCGGGCCCGTCATGTTTCATTCGCTGTCGGAGTCGATCGCCGTCTACAACTGCCCGAACAAGCGGGTCGACGGCCATGCCGTCTACACCAACACGGTGCCGTCCGGTGCGTTTCGCGGCTATGGCCTGCCCCAGACGCAGATCGCGATCGAGGCTGCGATCGACGAGCTGGCGAGGCAGCTCGGCATCAGCCCATACGAGATGCGCCGGCGCAACATCGTCAGGCCCGGCGATCCCATGCTGTCGCCGCCGCCGTCCGATTTTCACGACGTGCTCTACGGATCCTACGGGCTCGACCAGTGCCTCGATCTCGTCGAGCGAGCCATGCAGGCCGACGGTCCGCAGCCGGAGCTGTCGCCGGATTGGCTGATCGGCGACGGCGTCGCGCTGACCATGATCGACACCGCGCCGCCGGCCGGCCACCTCGCCGACGCCACGATCGTGCTGGGCGAGGACGGGGGCTTCGAGCTGACCGTCGGCACCGCAGAGTTCGGCAATGGCACCAGCACAGTGCACCGGCAGGTCGCTGCGACGACATTGGCAACCACCGTCGACAGAATCCAATTGCGCCAGTCCGACACGGCCCATGGCGGCCACGACACCGGCGCCTATGGCAGCGCGGGCATGTTCGTCGCCGGCAAGGCGACCCATGCGGCTTCCATGCAGCTTGCGACCGCGCTGAAGGCGGCCGCCGCCGACGCGTGGCTGTGCGACGCCGGGACCTGCGTGATCGAGGACAATGCGGTCGTCAGCGGGGTCCGGCGCATGCCCTTTGCGGAGCTGGCAAAGCTCGGGCACGAACGCGGGCAGCCGTTCGCGGGCAACGGCAATTCCGCCGGGACGCCGCGTTCGGTCGGCTTCAACGTCCAGGGTTTTCGCGTCGCCGTGAACAAGGGCACCGGCGAGCTCAGGATTCTCAGGAGCGTGCATGCCGCCGATGCCGGCGTCGTCGCCAATCCCATGCAGTGCCGCGGTCAGGTCGAGGGTGGCGTAGCGCAGGCGCTCGGTGCGGCGCTCTACGAGGAGATGGTGATCGATGCCGAGGGGCGCGTCACCAACCCGAAATTCCGCGACTATCACCTGCCCTCTTTCGCTGACGTTCCGCGCACCGAGGTGTTCTTTGCCGAGACGTCCGACACGATCGGACCGCTTGGCGCGAAGTCGATGAGCGAGAGTCCGTACAATCCGGTTGCGGCCGCGCTCGGCAACGCGATCGCTGACGCCACCGGCATCCGCTTCACCGCGCCGCCCTTCAAGCCGGACCGGCTGTTTCCGGCGTTGCAAGCGAAGTTCGGCGGCTAGCTGCCGCGATAGGTCGAATAGCTCCAGGGCGTGACCAATAGCGGTACGTGGTAGTGATTTTCCGGCTCGCTGATGGCAAAGCGCAACGGGATCTCGTCGAGGAAGGGCGGGGCCGACAGCTGAACGTTGCGCTCGGCGTAATATTTGCCGATGCTGAAGCGAAGCTCGTAGCGGCCGATCGGCAGCGGGCGACCGCCGATCAACGGCTGGTCGGTGCGACCGTCTGCATTGGTGACGGTGCGCGCGATGATGCGGTTCTCGCCGAGTGCGGAGAGCTCGACGAGCTCCACCGGGATGCCGGGTGCGGGCTTGCCGGCGTGGTTGTCCAGCACATGCGTCGAAAGCCGCCCGTGCACCTTCAGCTTGTCGTCGGCGAGGACGAGCTGATCGAGCCGCAGCGCCGAGATGCGGCCGATCTCCTCGATCGCGCGGCGCGTCTCGGTCTTGGCGATGTTGAGCAGCCGCGTCTCGAAGTCGCGCAGCACGGAATCCTTGGTGTGACGGCGCACGCACACGATATAGGGGAAGCCGAACTTTTCACGATAGGCATTGTTGACGCGCTCGAACGCGGCATATTCGGCCTCCGACAGCCGGTCGAGGCCGGCGCTGTTCTGCTCGTCGGTCGAGTCCGCCGTAAGTCCCGCCGCGCGCTGGGTCTTGTTGGCGAGATCGGGATGCGCCCGGAGCAACGCCAGTTGCACGTCGGGTTCGGCGCTCTGGATTGCCGCCATCAGCGCGGCGTGGAGCTGGTTGACGCCGGCGAACGGCCGCTTGCCGGCGAGCTGCTCGGCGATCCACGGCGAATATTCGACGACATTGGCGAGCACCGCGACGAAGTCGGCCTTGGCAGCGGCGTTGAGGTCGGACAGCGAGATTTGCGACATCGTCCCTCAACCGATCTCGAATGCGTTGGCGGCAAGATCCGCATGCCTGGCGTGCCAGTGCTGCGCGATCTGCAGCCTTGTCGGCACCCACACGCGCTCGTGCTTGCCGATATAGTCGAGGAAGCGGATCAGACCCGCAGCACGGCCGGGCCGCCCGGCGAGGCGGCAGTGCAGGCCGACCGACATCATCTTCGGCGCGGTCTCGCCTTCGGCATAGAGCACGTCGAAGGCGTCCTTCAGATAGGTGAAGAACTGCTCGCCCTCGGCAAAGCCTTGCGGGTTGATGAACCGCATGTCGTTGGCGTCTAATGTATAGGGAATGATGAGCTGCTTGCCATTCGCGCCCTTGATCCAATAAGGCAGATCGTCGGCATAGGAGTCGCAGAGATAGAGGAAGCCGCCCTCCTCCATCAAGAGACGGTTGGTGTTGATCGAGGAGCGGCCGGTGTACCAGCCGAGCGGACGCGATCCCGTCGCCTCGGTATGGACGCGGATCGACTCGGCAATCTCGGCGCGCTCCTGCGCTTCCGTCATGTCCTTGTGCTCGATCCATTTCAGGCTGTGGCTGGCGATGTCCCAGCCCGCCTCCTTCATCGCCACGACGATCTCGGGATTGCGTTTCAAGGCGGTGGCGACGCCGAACACTGTAGTCGGCCAGTTGCGCGCGGTGAACATCCGCCACAGCCGCCAGAAGCCGGCGCGCGAACCATATTCGAACATCGATTCGATATTGGCGTGGCGCTGGCCGGGCCAGGGCTGCGCGCCGAGCACGTCGGACAGGAAGGCTTCCGAGGCACGGTCGCCATGCAGGATGTTGTTCTCGCCGCCTTCCTCGAAATTGACGACGAACTGCACCGCGACCCGTGCGTTACCGGGCCACTGCGGATGCGGCGGATTGCGGCCGTAGCCGCGGAGATCGCGTGGGTAGCGGGGGTCGGTCACTCAGACTTCCTCGAAGCGGATCGGCAGGGCGCCCTTCCACAGCACGCTCTTGCCGAGGGTGGCGAGATTCTCCAGGCCCGAGGTCAGCGTGATGAAATGATTGCCGGCGAGCTGCCCCATTTTGCTGGCGAAATGCACGCCGCCATAGGCCAGCAGGATCTCGGTCTCGCTGATGCCGCCGGGATAAAGGATGATCTGACCGGGCGCGGGATAGCTGGTGTGGTTCTCGTAACCGACGCCGAAGTCGAGGTCGCCGAGCGGCATCCACACGCCCTCACCGCTCCAGCGCACATGGATGATGTGGCTCTCGAACGGCAGCGCCTTGCGGAAGGCTGCGACGGTCTTGGGCGCCAGCTGCTCTTCGAAGCGGGCATCGAAGGTGAATTCTCCGGCGCGAATAACGAGTTTGCTCATCTCATTTCTCTGGATCGGGGCTCCGCCCCGGAAAGCCCTCAAGCAAAGAGCACTCTCGGCCGTTTCGCGCAAGGGGCGGAGCCGCACTGCGAGCGAGCGCAGGGCCAGCGACAATGCTGCCCAAGCGACTCAGGGCTCGGCGGCAGGCAGCAGCTCAAGTTCCGGCCGCGGCGGCCTCCATGCGTGATCGGCCCATTGAAGCGGATTGACGGATAGAGGTCCATTGATGCCAGCGGGCACGGTTGCCGAATATTTGACCGGAATGTGCCAGCAGACTCTGCAGCTCGCGCAGCGGCACGGGAGCGAGGTGTGGCGCGCGCTCTCTCTGTCGTCTTCGCGATGCTCCCATGCACATCCCAGCTGCAGTGCCGTAGGGTAGGCAAAGGCGCATAGCGCCGTGCCCACGCGTTCAAGCCATACGCAAGAGTGGTGGGCACGCTTCCGCCTTCGCTCTTCGATCTACGGCGGACAAGCCGCTTTGCCCGCCCTACGAGGTCGAGCTTGTGGCACGCAGCTCAAGTCCCAGACACGGCTTCGCAGCCCCGCGGCTTGTTTCGCCCGAGCTTTGCTTCGTCTCGCTCCCCTCTTTGCCAAGAGGGCGCAGGGAAGGCCGGGTGCTGACAACGCACCCGCGGTCCGCTGCGCGAATGATGCGCAAAGGAGACCGCACAGCAGCATACAGGTGGTGCCGATCACTCGGCCTTCCCTGCGCAGTGGCTGGACGGCTTATGCCGTGATCTCCCGGGAGCCGAACTTTCCCTTTGGCCTCCCTCGCCGTTCGAATTGCATGATGCCGTCTGCCCGGTTGGACTCGCGCACATCTTCGATCCGGCTTGACCGTAGCAACGACGGCCAGGACCACACGGTTTTGCCGTACGCACGGCCCGCCCTATCGCCGCAGTATTTCCAGCCCTGTCGACGGAGCTGCGAAACTTACAGGCGAGACGAGCCTAGCAGCGCCGCTCGTCCGCACGCGGTTACGGGCTCACAGGGACTACCCGCCCTGCCCGTACCTCTCGCGCCGACGCTGCCGCGTCCACCGCAACCCCGGCTCGCGAACATGACGACTTCAAGTCGCCCCTCTTGGGTGAGCCGGGATGAGCGACACATACGCCAAAACCGAATTTCGGTAAAGCGGAATATTTTTGCATACGAGGATTGACAGGGGGCGACACAGGCGCGATGCCGTAGCCCGGATGGAGCGCTAGCGTAATCCGGGACAGCGCGAGATACCGGGCGAGCGGCCCCGGATTGCGCTTCGCTCCATCCGGGCTACAAAGGTACCGACGCAACAAAAAGGGCGGCGCAAAGTACCGCCCTTTTCGCGCAACCTATTCCGGGCCGCGTCAAAAACAGCCGCTCAGTATCCCGGATCGTAATAGAAGGGACTGCCGCCGCCGTAATAGCCCGGACCGCCGTAATAACGGGGACCGCCGTAATAGGGCCGCGGGCCGTAATAATAGCGGTTCTCGTAGTAGTCGCGGCGCCGCTGCTCGGCGATCACCCCGCCGATGATACCCGCGGCAGCGCCCATGAAGGCGAGGCCTGCGGCGTTCGGCCCGCGCCGGTAATAGCGACGCCGGGCTGCGCTGAAGTCGGTGACGTCCGAGGAGGCCTGGCCCACGGCCGCAGCCTTTGCCGACACCGCCGGGGCCGCCCCCGAGGACGCCGCAGCCGAGGGCGACACCGAGGCTGCGAGCAGCGCCACGCTTGCGAACGCGGCCAGGACCGCATTTCGGCCGGCTGCGAATTTCATCGGTCCATCACTCATCTTGATCTTCCTGTGTTCTCGCCAAAAAATTGAGTAAGCAAACATCGGGTAACGCACAAACCACTGAAATGGTTTCCTGATCGCGGCAATCTGCCACGCTTTGAACGATTGTAAACCAAACGGCCAAGTCCCAGCTTGCACCACCCAACCTGAGCGGATAATGAACAGTCGCGCCGTTTTTCGGCTGCCGTAAGCGTTTTACGTGAACCAACGCATCAACCGACGCCGTCGGGATCGATGCCATTTCCAGGGTTCAACGTGATCGACGCGTCCTTTTCCAAGAGAAGCCAGATGATTGTGGTTCGCAAACTGCCGGCGCGCTATGCGCCGATCGTGATGCCATTCGTGCTGTCCATCCTCATGACCGCCGTAGTCTCGGTCATTTCCACGCTCCGGAGCCTCGGCGCGACGCCGGCGTTCCTGGCGACCTGGCCTGGTGCCTGGGGTCTGTCATGGCTCGTCGCCTTTCCAACCCTGCTCCTGGTGCTGCCACTGGTCCGGCGGATCGTGGCCTGCCTCGTCGCGGCTCCGCCTCAATCGGGCCGGTAGGAGGCCAGCGCCTTAGGACAGCGCGCCCAGCACGCCCCTCGTCGCCTTGTCGATCTCCTCGACATAGCGGCGGCGGGCGAAGTTTTCCGTGAGGAAACCGACCACCTTGCGGCTGTCGGTGGAATCCACCACCGCCAGCATTTCGGCTTCGGCCTCGTCGAACACCGCCATCGCCGACTTCACGTTCATTTCCGGGATCAGCACGATCTCGGTAAGGCGCGCGAGCTCAATCACCTGGATCTCGTCGGCGATGGTATCGAGATCGCCCGAGAACAGGTCCGGCAGCAGGACGAGGCCGACATATTCGTCGGCATTGTTGACGATGACGACCCCCGGCCGCGATCCCAGCGCGAACTCGCGGCGCACGGCCGCGATCGTCGTGGTCGAGGGGACCTTGCCGACGTCGGAGCGCATCAGGCGCTCGACGGTGAGGTTGCGCAGCCAGCCGACGTCGTTGGCGCTGCGGATGGTCTCGCCGCGCAGATGCAGGCGCCAGGTCGAGAAGGAGTGGCCGAACATGAAGCGGACGCAGATCGAGGTGACGATGCAGCCGGCCAGCACCACGGCGGTGACGTCGACGTTGCGGGTCATCTCGAGCACCAGGAACGACATGGTCAGGGGACCGCCGACGATGGCGACGCCGAGCGTCGCCATGCCCGTCAGCATCGCGACCAGCGGGTCGATCACGAAGTTCGGGCTGATCAGGAGCAGCACCGCGGCGAAAAACTTTCCGATCAGGCTGCCGACGAACAACGATGCGAAGAACAGACCGCCGCGGAAGCCCGAGGCGAGCGAGATCAGGCACGCCGTGACCTTGAGGGCGATGATCAGCGCGATCAGGCCGATCGTCATCTCGTGAAACAGATCGAGCACCATGGCGCCGTGGCCGGCCGCCAGGACCTGCGGCGTGACGATGGCGAAGCCGCCGACGATGAGGCCGCCGAACACGGGACGCAGCCAGACCGGCAGCCAGGCGAACAGGCGCTCGAAGTTCGGCGAGGAGCGCATCACGGCGATGCCGACGCCGCTCGTGACGAGCGCGAGCCCGATGAGCGCCAGATATTGCTCGACGCCGACGGCGCTGACCTTGGGTATCTCCAGCGAATAGGGCGCGCCGCCGAGCCATTGCGCGGTGAGCGCGCCGGCGAGCGAAGCGGCCAGGATCGGTGCAGCGCTGCCGACCGAGTAGACGCCGACGATCAGCTCGCAGGCGTAGAAGGCGCCGGTGATCGGCGCGCCGAACGCGGCCGCGATCGCCGCGGCAGCGCCGCAACCGACCATCAGGCGCAGATCGTTGCGACGCAGATTGAAGAATTTGCCGAACAGCGAGGCGATACCCGAGCCGATCTGGGTATAGCCGGCCTCGAGGCCGACAGAGGCGCCGCAGCCGTTGGAAATCAGCGTCTGGCTCGACACCACCACGCTGTCGCGCATCGACAGATTGCCGCCGCGCAGCGCGTTCGCCTCGATCGGGTCGACCGCGCTCGAGATCTTCATCCGCCGCCGCGACCATTCCATGATGCCGAGCGCCAGTCCGCCGAGGGCAGGCGCGATCAGTGCCGCCCACGGGCTGACCCGGGCATTGGCAGAGAGGCGGACGTCGACCGGAATGCCGTAGATGACCATATGGGCAATCTGCGCGATCTCGGCCATCAGCGTCACGACGGCGCCGGCCAGCGCGCCGATGACCAGTGCGAGCGGGATGAGATAGAACTCGTTGCTGCGCAACAGCGCGCGCAGCCGAACCATGACGCGGTTGGATCCCTTGCGATCGGTGAGATGTCTGATCCGCGCGAACACCGCCCGCCCTAACCTTCCGACAGTCCGTAACCGGCCATGCGCTGGCGGACCCGCTCGATCTCGTCGCTCGGAAGCAATGGCGGCTTTCCGATCTGGAGGCAGCCGTGATATTGCCGCGCCAGCGTCTCGACCTCGACGGCCAGCCACATCGCCTTGTCCAGCGTCTTACCGATCGCGATCATGCCGTGATGGTCGAGCAGGCAGGCCAGCCGGCCCTCCAGGGCCCGCACCGCATGGTCGGACAGCTCGGCGGTTCCGAAGGTTGCATATGGTGCGCAGCGGATGCTGTCGCCGCCGGCCGCCGCAATCATGTAATGCACCGGCGGAATCTCCATGCCCATGATGGCCAGGATGGTGCAATAGGTCGGATGGGCGTGCACGACGGCGTTGACGTCGGGTCGCGACTTCAGGATGTCGCGATGAAAGCGCCATTCGCTCGACGGCTTCTGTTCCGCCGCGTGGGCGCCGTCCATGGTCATGAAGACGATCTGCTCCGGCGTCATGGCTTCATAGGGCACGCTGGTCGGCGTGACCAGGAGCCCGTCCACATGCCGGACGGAGATGTTGCCCGAGGTGCCCTGGTTGATGCCGAGTGCGTTCATGCGCCGGCACGCGTCGATGATGGCCTGTCTCTTGGCGAGCTCGTCCGTTGTCATCGACATCCCGATTTCCCGACGATCGACTTGTTAGAACGGAAGTACGTCAAAGCAACATGGCAGTGCAAGCGAAAGCGGCCCGGATCCCGCGCCGTCCCGGCGAAGCTGCTGCCAAACCACGAAATGGACGGCAAAATCAATGGATTCAACTGATATCGCAGCCCTATGACAGGCTGGTCCGGACGGCGGCAATTCCGTTGATCACGAACTGCACCGAATAAGCCGCGAGCAGCATGCCGAGGACGCGCGATATCACGGCATTGCCGGTGCGCCCCAGGGTGCGCGCGATCAGGTGGGCCGAGACGAAGCACAGCATGCAGATCAGGCAGACCGAGACGACGACCGCAATGATGATAGGGAGCTTCGCCCCGTAGCCGGCATCGCCCGACAGCAGCAGCGTGGTCGCGATCGCGCCGGGGCCGGCCATCATCGGGATGGCCAGGGGAAACACCGCGACGTCGGAAGCGTGCTCGGCGGTCGCCTTGTCGGCTTCTCGGGCCTCGCGATGCGGACGATCTCCGAAGATCATCTGGTAGGACACGCCGAACAGCAGCAGCCCGCCGGCGATCTGGAAGGCGGGGATGCCGATCCCGAGCTGGCGCAGCAGCCAGTTTCCGGCCAGCGCGATCACCACCAGGATCGAGGCCGCGATCAGCGGCGCGCGCAGCGCGATCGTGCGCTTGACCTTGTCGGGCATGCCGCCGGTGGCCGCAAGAAACGCCGGCGCGAGGCCGACCGGGTCGACCACCAGCAGCAGCGTCACGAAGGCGGATAAAGCGAAGTCGAGCATGTGGCGGTGTGGTCCTTGGACGCTGGAACGATGGCTGCCGGGCTGACTTAGCCCAGCGATGCCGCTTTGGAAATCACCGGGGAAGGCAATGAGCGACAGTGGAATTGGAACGCTCCTCGGCCAGCTCTCGGCCGATCTGCTCCGGCTCTGGTTCATCGGCGCCTTCGTGCTCGGTGAGGTCCTCGTCTATGGCGTGATGAAGGCCGGTCAGCTGCGCCGCGGCGAGCGGGCAGCTCGATCGCAATACCGCGGCACGGCAGCGCCAGGAAGATCCGTGCAAGCGTCCGACCTGAACGATCGCGCGCGCGTCGGTTGCAGTTTGGAACTTTCGTTCAGCAAGCGGCTTTGATCGCCAGAGGATTGAGGAAGGCGACGCCTTCCCGTGTGACCTCAAGAGGAGGACGTATGGCTAAACGAGCGAAGAAGCGCACCACCAAGAAGACCGCCGCGCGGCGACCGCGCCAGGCCCCCAAGATGCTCAGCGACCTGTTCCTGGAGACGCTGAAGGACATCTATTTTGCCGAGAACAAGATCATCAAGACCCTGCCGAAGATGGCCAAGGCCGCGCACTCGAAGGATCTGGCGGCGGCCTTCAACAAGCACCTGCGCGAGACCCAGGGCCAGGTCAAGCGTCTCGAGCAGATCTTCAAGATGCTGGGCAAGCCGGCACGGGGCAAGCCCTGCGAGGCGATCAACGGCATCACCGATGAAGGTGCCGAGATCATGAAGGACTTCAAGGGCGCGCCGGCGCTCGACGCGGGCCTGCTCGCGGCCGCCCAGGCTGTCGAGCACTACGAGATCTCCCGCTACGGCACGTTGCGCACCTGGGCCGAGGAGCTCGGCATGCAGGACGCGGCCAGGCTGCTTCAGGCGACGCTGGACGAGGAAGAGGCGACCGACCATACGCTGACCGAACTCGCCACCTCGGTGATCAACCTCGAGGCGGAGGAAGAATACCTCGCCGCGGCCTGACGCTGCGCGTTGACGATGACGAAACGCCGCGGCCATGCCGCGGCGTTGCCGTTTGGGCCCGTGGCGCGACATTTGTTTTGGATCGCACGACGGCGCATGGCACATCGGCGCCAGAGCACTGGATTTCCCTGGAACCAGTCCCATATGCAGGCTTTCCCACCCCAGAGCCCCCAACATGCAACCCAAAAATCCCCTCGACTGGATGCTGTCCGAAGCCCTGGACTCGCTGACCCGCGCCGATCGGCTGCGCCAGCAATTCGGCCGCCAGGAAGCCTGCTGGGAGCCGCCGATCGACGTGCTGGAAACCGAGCACGAGCTCCTGATCCTGGTCGCGCTCCCCGGCGTCAATCCCGACAATGTCGAGACGGTCATTCATGACGGCGTGCTCGTCATCTCCGGTCGGCGCACCCTTCCGCCGGAGCTCCGCAACGCCCGCATCCACCGGCTCGAGCTGCCGCAGGGGCGTTTTGAGCGCCGCATTGCATTACCCCTCGGCCGCTACGCCATCAGCCGTTTCGTGATGGACGGCTGCGTCGCTCTGCGCCTCGCCAAATCCTGAGGTCGATCATGGCCACCGAACAGATGAACAACGAACAGACCAATAACGACGTGAAGATCCCCGACGACGCGCTGATCATCATCCCCGTGCGGGAGATGGTGCTGTTCCCCGGCGCCATCGCGCCGATCACGATCGGCCGGGCGAAGTCCATCGCCGCCGCGCAGCAGGCGCTGCGCGAGCAGCGGCCGATCGGCATCGTCCTGCAACGCAGCCGCGAGACCGAGGAGCCCGGACCGGACGACCTCTACCGGGTCGCCACCATCGCCAACATCGTTCGCTACATCACTGCGCCCGATGGCACCCACCACATCGTCTGCCAGGGCGTGCAGCGCGCGCGCATCCTCGACTTCCTGCCGGGGACGCCGTTCCCCGTTGCGCGCTTCCAGCAGATCCCCGAGCCGACCACGACCTCGCCCGAGATCGAGGCGCGCGCGCTGAACCTGCAGCGCCAGGCCATCGAGGCGATCGAGCTGCTGCCGCAGGCGCCGCCCGAGCTGGTTGCGATGTTCCAGAGCACCAGCGCGCCCGGCACGCTGGCGGATCTGGCGACCTCGTTCATGGACATCAGGCCGCAGGACAAGCAGGAGGTCTTGGAGACCATCGACCTCGCCCTGCGCGTCGAGAAGGTATCGAAGCACCTGGCCGAGCGGCTGGAGGTGCTGCGCATCTCCAACGAGATCGGCCAGCAGACCAAGGCCTCTTTCGACGAGCGGCAGCGCGAGGCGATCCTGCGCGAGCAGATGGCGACGATCCAGCGCCAGCTCGGCGAAGGCGACGGCAAGGCGGCCGAGGTCGCGGAGCTGACCGCCGCGATCGCCAAGGCCAACATGCCACCCGAGGCGGACGCGCACGCCAGGAAGGAGCTGCGCCGCTATGAGCGCATGCCCGAGGCCGCCGGCGAAGCCGGCATGGTCCGCACCTATCTCGACTGGCTGATCGAGCTGCCCTGGGCGCTGCCCGCGGAGAAGCCCATCGACATCAAGGAGGCGCGAGCCATCCTGGATGCCGACCATTTCGGCCTGGAGAAGATCAAGACCCGGATCATCGAATATCTGGCGGTGCGCAAGCTGGCGCCGCAGGGCAAGGCCCCGATCCTGTGCTTCGTCGGCCCGCCCGGCGTCGGCAAGACCTCGCTCGGCCAATCCATCGCGCGTGCGATGGATCGCCCCTTCGTGCGCGTCAGTCTGGGCGGCGTGCATGACGAGGCCGAGATCCGCGGCCACCGGCGCACCTATATCGGTGCGCTGCCCGGCAACATCATCCAGGGCATCAAGAAGGCAGGCGCAAGGAACTGCGTCATGATGCTGGACGAGATCGACAAGATGGGCCGCGGCGTGCAGGGCGATCCCTCGGCTGCGATGCTGGAAGTGCTCGACCCCGAGCAGAACGGGACGTTCCGGGACAATTACCTCGGCGTGCCCTTCGACCTGTCGCGCGTGGTGTTCATCGCGACCGCCAACATGCTGGACCAGATCCCGGGCCCGCTGCTGGACCGCATGGAGCTGATCAGCCTCGCCGGCTACACCGAGGACGAGAAGCTGGAGATCGCGCAGCGCTATCTGGTGCGGCGGCAGCTGGAGGCCAACGGCCTCACAGCCGACCAGGCCGAGATCGAGCCGGAGGCGCTGAAGCTGGTGGTCAAGGGCTACACCCGCGAGGCCGGCGTGCGCAACCTCGAGCGCGAGATCGGCAAGCTGTTCCGCCATGCCGCGGTGCAGGTCGCCGAAGGCACGGCTGCGAAGGTCGTGGTGACGGCGAAGGACATCGCCACCATGCTCGGCCAGCCGCGCTTCGAAGGCGAGATCGCGCAGCGCACCAGCATTCCGGGCGTGGCCACCGGCCTTGCCTGGACGCCTGTCGGCGGCGACATCCTGTTCATCGAGGCTTCGCGCGTGCCCGGCAAGGGCGGGATGATCCTGACCGGCCAGCTCGGCGACGTCATGCGCGAGAGCGTGCAGGCGGCACTGACGCTGGTGAAGAGCAAGGCCACGCAGCTCGGCATCGACCCGCAAGCGTTCGAGAAGAGCGACATCCACGTTCACGTGCCGGCGGGGGCGACCCCGAAGGACGGACCGAGCGCGGGCGTTGCGATGTTCACGGCGCTGACGTCCCTGCTCACGAATCGCACGGTGAGGAGCGACACGGCGATGACCGGCGAGATCTCGCTGCGCGGCCTGGTGCTGCCGGTCGGCGGCATCAAGGAGAAGGTGGTGGCTGCGGCCGCCGCCGGGTTGAAGCGGGTGATGCTGCCGGCGCGCAACAAGCGGGACTACGACGACATCCCGAAGAGCGCACGGGACAACCTCGAATTCATCTGGCTGGAGCGCGTCGACGAAGCCATCGCCGCGGCGCTCGAGCCCCATGTCGATGCGAAGGTCGAAGCGGCGGAGTGAATGCGATGAAGAAACTGCTGGAAGAAGCGAACAGATCGCGGAAGACACAGCGGCTGCGCCAGCTGCTCGGTCGTGCCGTCGATCGGGTGCGCGATGCGCTCGCAGGACCCGAGCCCCGGCTTCAGCCGGTCCCGATCCGGGTGAAGCGCCGCAAGGGTTGAGCCCTCCGTCTCAGGCCCTCGCGGCTGCCCCAAACAAAAGGCCCCCTCTACCCGAGGGGGCCTTTGCGTCGTTAGCCCACGGCGTCCTTGGCCGCCTTGACCGGGCGGGCGCGGACGATCTTGCGGGCCGGCTTGGCCTTGAACATCATCTCTTCGCCCGTGAACGGGTTGGTGCCCTTGCGAGCCTTGGTCGCGGGCTTCTTGATGACCACGAACTTGGCGAAGCCCGGCACCAGGAACAGGCCGTTCTTCTTGAGCTCCTTGTGACCGACGTCGGTCAGCGTCTCCATGACGTTCTTGACGTCGCGCTTGGAAAGCTCTGTGGCGGTCGCAATCTTTTCGATCAATTGCGATTTGGACATTTGGGTTGCCATCGTGTCTCCTCTGATTCGTGACGGCTGCATATTAGACCAACCGGCGAAGGCCTATAGCCTTCTGCACAGTTTTGTCGCGATTTTACGGGCTTTTTGCCCCGCTGTGACAAAAAACCCTGCATTTTAGCCACTTCCAGTGCGGAAGGAGCCTTGAGCAGCGGATTTTGCCTTGTTTCAAAGGCCCGCACGACATCTTGCTAGAACTGATTCGCCGTTTTCGACAAGCGACGACCGGCCTCTTTCTGAAAGGCCGGTCGTGTTTCACCCTGAAAAATAAGGGTCGGAGCGCATGTCGCGGTCTTCCTCCCCGTAAAAACAGGGAGAAAGCGAGGTGGCGATCGGCTAGACGCGCTCGATGATGATGGCGGGCGCCATGCCGCCGGCGGCGCACATGGTGACGAGACCACGCTTGAGATCGCGCCGTTCGAGCTCGTCGAGCACGGTGCCGATCAGGATCGAGCCGGTGGCGCCGATGGGATGACCGAGCGCGATCGAGCCGCCGTTGACGTTGACCTTGGCGCGGTCGAGCTTGAGGTCGCGGATATATTTTTCCGCCACCACCGCAAACGCCTCGTTGATTTCGAACAGGTCGATGTCGTCGATGGTGAGTCCGGCCTTCGCCAGCACCTTGCGCGTCGCCGGCACCGGCGCGTTCAGCATCAGGGTCGGCGAGTCCCCCATGTTCGCCATCGCCACCACGCGGGCGCGGGCTTTGAGGCCGTGCGCCTTGGCATAAGCGGGCGAGGCCAGGAGGATCGCGGCGGCGCCGTCGACGACGCCGGACGAATTGCCGGCGTGGTGCACGAAGTCGATCTCGAGATCGGGATATTTCTGCAGGATCAGGCCGCGATAGGTGGTGCCCTTGTCGTCGAGCGCGTAGTCGGCAATTGCCGGGAATGCCGGCTTCAGGCTGCTCAGTCCCTCCATCGTGGTCTGCGGCCGCGGATACTCCTCGTGGTCGAGCGCGAGGCTGCCGTCCTCGCGGTGAACAGGCACGAGGCTCTTCTTGAAGTACCCGTTCGCCATCGCATGCGCGGCACGCTTCTGGCTCTCCAGCCCGAGCGCGTCGACATCCCTTCGGCTGATGCCTTCCATGGTCGCGATCGCGTCGGCGCAGACGCCCTGATGCGACTGCGGATGCGTGGCGCGCAGGTGCAGATTGCCGTTGTCCATCATCATCGGGCCCGAGCCACGGCGCCCTTCCATCGACATCATCTCGCAGCCGCCGGCGATGACGAGATCTTCCGCGCCCGCCATGATCGAGGATGCCGCCATGTTGACGCTGGTGATGCCGCTTCCGCAGAACCGGTCGAGCGTCACGGCGCTGGCGCGCACGTCGTAGCCGGCATCGAGCGCCGACATCCGGCCGAGATCGCCGCTTTGGGTCGCGACCTGCGCGCTGCAGCCCCAGACGATGTCGTCGACATCGGCGGTGTCGATGCCGGTGCGGTCCGCGAGCGCGCGCAGCACGGTGGCGCCGAGCTGCTGCGGATGAATGCCGGAGAGTGCTCCCTTGCCGGCCTTGCCGACGCCGCGCGGGGTCCGGCAGGCATCGATGATCAGCGCGTCAGCCATGGGCGTTGTCCTCTTGTTATGTGCGTTGAGGACGGTTTTGAATCAGGGGGCGAGTTGAGTCAATGCGCGAGGCTCAAGCCCTCCCTCCGATTTTCCGCCGCGCGGTTGGTCATGGAAGCCGCTACGCCCCCGCCGCGTTGTTCGCGATCACGTTGCGATAGAAGCTGGCGCTGAGTTTGGGCGTACGCACCTGGGTGTCGAAATTGACGTGGTACAGCCCGAAACGCTTGTTCAAGCCATACACCCACTCGAAATTGTCCATCAGGCTCCAGAGGAAATAGCCGCGCACCGGCACGCCCTCGGCGGTGGCCCGCTGCAGCTGGGCGAGGTAGTTGCGCAGGTACATGATGCGGTCGGTGTCGTAGATCTTGCCGTCGGGCGTCACGACGTCGTCGCCGGAGGCACCGTTCTCGCTGATGTAGATCGCATCCGTCTTCCAGATCTTGGCCGCCAGCTTCGGCACCCAATAGATCGTCTCGGGCCCGACGCGTAGCCAGTCCGAGTTCATGTGCGGAAACGATTTCGGGATCGGCAGCGGCATGAAACCCGCGCCCTGGTCGGTGGCCACCACATAGTTCTGCGGCGCGTAGATGTTGAGGCCGAGGAAATCGACCGGCGAAGAGATGATCTTCAGCTCCGCATCGGTGTATTTGGGCGCGTTGGGCCCGGCGAATTTCAGGAAGGCGTCGGTGTAGCGGCCCGTCATGATGACGTTGAGATAGCCGGCGTTCATCTCGCGCAGCGCGATCTCGGCGGCCCGCACATTCTCCGGCGTGTCGATCGCCGGCAGACAGGCGTCGACGTTCTCGGCCGGGCCCACTCTGGTGCCGCGCCGGCCATGGGCGCGCACTGCCTGCACCGCGAGCCCATGCGCCAGCGCGCTGTTGTGCCTGATCTGGTTGACATCGGCCTGCGGCAGCGTCAGGCCGGGCGCGTCGATGCCGATGCCGTAGCCGAAATAGACGAAGCGGCCGCTCTCGTTCAGCGTGAACACGTTCCTGACGCGGTCGGTCAGACGAGCGGCGACATAGGCGGCGTAATCACCGAAGATCTTGCAGGTCTCGGTCGAGCGCCAGCCGCCGAAGCGATCCTGGAGCGATTGCGGCAGGTCCCAGTGATAGAGCGTCAGCCACGGCTCGATGCCGTTCTTCAGGAGCTCGTCGACCAGCCGGTTGTAGAAGTCGAGCCCCTTCGGGTTGGGCTTGCCGTCGCCGTCCGGGAACAGCCGCGGCCAGGCCACCGAGAAGCGGTAGGCCTTGCAGCCGAGCGCCTTGATGAGCGCGATGTCCTCCTTGTAGCGGTGATAGTGCTCATTGGCGCGGTCGCCCGTGGTGCCGTCTTCGATCTTGCCGGGGATGCGCACGAACTTGTCCCAGATCGAGGCCCCTCGCCCGTCCTCGTTGACCGCGCCCTCGACCTGATAGGACGAGGTCGCCGTGCCCCAGACGAAGCCCGCCGGAAAGCCGCCTCCCCTGCGCGGCTGCGATGCCGGCCGGGCCTCGGCCGCATGGAGCGAGGCGGTCAGACCGGCTGCAGACAGCCCCGCGAGTTTCGCGAGCCGGCGACGCGAGACCTTGTCCGACATTGATGCAGCTCCTCTTCCGACCTGTTGCGGCCGCACAATGGCGAGTCCGGGGCAGTTTGAGAAGCGGGCGAGCCGAGGGCTGAGCGTGCAGAATCGCCGGACGTGGCAAATTGCCCTCCCTGGATCCATGAGCTCTCAGTCGCACGCTCGGGATGTGTGGCGGATCTTGTAGAGGACGAAGCGCCCGGACCCATCCAATTCCTCCAGCAGGTCTGGCAGCGGGTTCGCCGTCGCAGGGCCGACCAGATAGAGATAGTCGTAATCCCGATACCAGGTACGGACGGCAGCGGTTTCTTCGGGCTCGGTCGTTCTTCCTTCGGCGATGGCACGGAGCAGGCGTATCGGCACGGGCCCCCCATTGGGGACGGCGAGGCGGCGGAGTTCGGCGCGCACTTGAATCGGCTGCTTCCCGGTCTCGGTGAACAGGTTCGACACGAATGCATTTGCGTAGTGCACGGCGAGCGTCGGCGCATAGTACACCGGGAACCGGGTGAGATCCTGGAACGGCGGATCCTCGCCTTCAGCGCTGGTCCCGATCAGAATCCTCGAACCACGATCGACATGCTCAAAGGATTCGATGACGGCCGAATATTCCAGACGGTAGGAGAGCCAGACATCGAGCACCAGGCCTAGATTCGCGAGCGTGATGCCACCGACAATCACAAGCGCAGCCATCGTCCACCGTCGGCCTGGCAGCGACAGCGAGCAGAAGGCCGGAAGGATCAAGGCGACTGCAGGCAGAACCCGGATATCCGCAAACGCCGTGTCAAACAGCCGCGGCGGAAGCGCAAGATAGAGCAGCGCGAAGCCGGTTGCGATCCAGATCCCGGCAGGTGCCAGCTTCAGCATGCTGCATCTGGCGGCGACGTATAATGCTGCCATCAGCACGATCGCACTCGCCCCCGAGACGGCCATGCTGTAGCCGTTCATGATGAAGAACGGCCAGAGCAGCTTGTGGTCAAGACTCCAAAAGGTCCCTTCGCTTCCGACGGACCCGGCGGTCAACCGCATGATGACCAACGACGCGACGGCCGGTGCTGCGAGCGTCAAGAACCGGAGTGCGACGTCTCGCGCAGGACACTTTCGGTCGAAGGCGCGCCACAACTCATGGAGCCCGAGCGTCGCGCCATAGACCCCCAAGGCGAAGAGATGCGACGCAAACAGCAGCACGACGAAAGCTGCGTTGACACCGAAACGCACGGGCGCCGGTTGATCGCCAACGGCCAGATAGGCGGCGATGCCGCAAAGGGCGATGCCGAGACCGCATTCGAAATTGATGAACCCCCAGGAAAGTGGAAGACAGTAGAGCAACATGAGCGCCGCGAAACCGGCGAGATGAACGCGCCGCTTCACGACCCATTCGAGCGCAAGCGCGCCGCCGACGATCAGGATCTGGCTGACGAGAAGAAACAGCCGGGTTGCGGTCTCGGTGCCGAACAGCCGCGCCATCCGCGGGACCACCAGGTCCATCGCCAGGTTCGGATAGAAGGCCCACGCCGCCTCATAATATGGATTGGCATCGGTGGCGCCCATCTCGCTCAGAAGATACATGCGGGCGAGATGGTTGACGTAATCCCCCATCGCCGGAATGGGAACAAGCAGCGTCGGGAGAAGCGAGCCGACGGCGAGCAGGGCGAACACGACGGTCGCAACCAATCGATCCGAGCGAGTGCCGCGCGCGACGAAATCTTCTGCGGTCAGGGGAGCCGGCACATTCACGCAAATGCTCCGGGCGCTGGAACCCGGCAGGGTTGTTGTTATCGTTCAGAACCATTTGCGATAGAGTCTTCTAACGACCCGTTAATCGGTTGTGCAACCGAACGAAATCTACCCGAAGAAGAGCGTCGGGGCTGATGGCGATTTGAACTTGGAGTTCCAGGGACGAACACAGGGCACGTTCGTGCGAAGGGGGCGCCTCAACCGCGAAAATGCATCGCGGCGCTTGAAACCCGCCTCGCCCTGCAGCTGCGCGTGAGACCAACGCGGTCTTGCCGGGCTCACCGCGTGCGAGGCGGTGAGCGCAAGGTGGCAGCGGAGCTGGGAGCTCGCCCGTCGCGGGCCGGGCTCGTCGCCGGCTGGATGCCAGTTCGAGGCGATCGTGCGCCTGGCGCCATTTTCCCCGGTCAGCGCGAGCGCTTCGGCAACTTTGGCAGCTTGCCGGGCTTGAACGGCGGACGCGGCTCGACGCGCGCCGGCGATTGCTGTTCGGTGAGAATAAGCGTTCCCTGGAGAATCATTCCCGGCACTTGTTGTGCCTTCGCGGTGTAGGTCGCGATCTTGCCGGGGCAGTTCCCCTCGATGTCCAAGGTGAGCTCGTCTTCCACGCCGAACACCGTTGCACGCCCGTCGGTATGGCGCTTGGTCGACACGGTGGCGGTGAAGCGGTCTCCGTCGACCTGACAAGAGCCGTGATATGTCATCAGGCTGTCGCGGCCCCAGATCTGTCCGTCTGCAACGTGGACGATCCCGGTGCCCTGGTCGAGCGGCGTCTTGTACCACGCCGCATATGTGCCGTCCTTCAGCATGGGAGCAGTCTCCCTTGGCCATTCCCGCGCGATCATCCGCATGATTAGCGCTAAGAAAGCGTTAATCGCGCGGCCCGTGCCAATCCGGCCTGTCCTTGCGCAGCTCGGCTTCAAGCTCCTCGACGATGCCGTGAAGCAGGCACGCGGCAAGCGGATCAGTCACCTCCCGTTCCAGGCGCCGATAGCGCGCGATCTGGCATTCCTGTTCTCTCAACCGGTGCTCTGTCATCAGACGGGCCCTCCAGCAAACCGACGCACAGACTGCCGAACAGTTTCGTTAAAATTTTCAGATCATTCGCCATGGTTGCTGATCGGTAAACCCGCGTGGAACTTCCACCACTGGGGCCAAATGTCCAAACAGCCCCTCTCCCTCTAGGCAGACAAGCGCAGCCAGACATCCTTGCTTGCCAATGTGCCATTCGGCGTGGCGATCTCCATGTCGACGACGTGCAAGGAGCCGGGCTCATCGCCATAGATGTATTTAAGGTGCCACATGAGGCCGAGGTCCGGTGAAATGACAAAATCGTCCAGTCCGTCGGTAATCGCCTTGATGGCCTCGCGATGCGGCAACGGTGAGGAAGACATCGCATCGATCAGGTTGGCGAGGCTCATGCCCTCGACGAGCATGAGGCGGGCGACCTCGTCGCCATAAACATGTCGGAGCGCTGCAACGATAGCGGCGACGGCATCCGGATTCTTCAACGACACGGCAAAGCGAGCCTCCGGCCGTATGATGCCGGAAGCGGGATATTTTGCGCAAGCCGTCTGCGCGAGGCGGTGGGGGCTCGCCACGCCGGCGCAGCCGGCTGCGCCTTCGCGCCTAGAACGTCACCCGCATCCCCGCATAGAACGCACGCGGCCGCGCCGGGCTCAGCGAGCGGGGATCTGTGAAGTCGTTGCCGCCGTTGGTGAAGTTCGGCAAGGCTCCGCGATCGAAGAACTGTCCGTAGGTCGCGTAGCGCTTGTCGAAGATATTGTCGATCTTGCCATAGAGCTGGATGTTCTTCGCCACCTGGTAGGAGGTGTGGAGATTGAACACCGTATAGGACGGCAGTTTCGCGAACTGGTTCGACTCGTCGCCGACCAGATACTGGCTGGAGACGAACAGCGCGTTGCCGCCGACCTTCCAGACGTCGGTGACGGCATAGTCGATGCCCACCTTGACCCGGTGGCGCGGGATCGCGGGAAGCTGGTTGCCGGGCGAGACCTGGATGTTGCCGTCGCCATCGGCGAACGGGCTGTTCGAGCCGATGGTCAACGCGTCCAGGAAACGCGCGTCGACGAAGGAATAGCTCGCCTGGAACTGAAACGTCGGCGACTTGATGTTGACTTCGGCCTCCAACCCCTGCCGCCGCGTCCGTCCGACGTTGGAGAAATAGCCGAAGCCGGTCCGCCCCGGGACGGGAATGGCGACGATGTCGTCGTAATTGGTGGCGCGGAAGCCGCCGATCTTCCAGCCGAGCGTGCCGATGTTCAACTCCTTGGTGCCGCGAAAGCCCGCCTCCACGGTCTTGGACACCACCTGCTTGAGCGGCGGGTCGGAGACCAGAAACGCCGCGATCAGGCAGGGCCTCGCGGGATCGGAGCAGCCGAGCTCCAGCGGAGTCGGCACGCGGTTGGCCTCGGAATAGCCGGCATAGCCGGTCAGCTCCGGCGTGATCTTGTAGGTGCCGCCGATCACCGGATTGAAACGCGTGAAGGTGTGATCGCCGTTGAGATCGGTCCCGAGCTGATCCTCCAGCGAGATGCGCGCCACGTTGAAACGGCCGCCGCCGGTGATGGCGAAAGCATCCGTGACGTTGAACGTGTCCATCGCGTAGAGGCCGTTATATTGGTTGACGGTCCGGAGCGAGACGGGACCGGTGAAGCCGGTCGCATCCGTACCGGTCGGCCCCAGGAAGGCGCCGCTGCCGCTGACAACGTAGTTTTCTCCCATCGCGCCGACCTCGGCGGTGGCGTTGTAGCGCGTGACGCTGGCGTCATAGCTCGTGCCCATCACGAAGCGGTTGTCGTGGCCGAACAGTTGATCGGTGTTGGTGGCCTGCCCCGATACGCCGAAGCTGGTGGAACGGATCGTGCTGCGGTCGATCTCGCCGAGGATGGTTCCGAGCGGATAGGGATTGACGAGCTGCGCGCCGTCGGTGCCGTTGGCCGGCGTCGTATCGTCGCCGAAGCACAAGAGGCCCAGGGCGGCGCATTCCTGCACGTCGGTCGGATTGCCGTCGACGAGCTTCTGTTCGTACCTGCGCACATGCGCGGCGCCTTCGAGCGTCCAGGTCGGCGTCGCATCGACCTTGCCGGTCAGGTTGAGATAGCCGACGCGGTTCGACGTCGTCTGCGGCGTGGTGTAGGTCGCACCCCAATATTTGTCGAGCAGTTCGGCCGGAACGGTGGCACTGGCGCCGAAATCGTTCTTGGCAACGCCCATATTGGCGTGGAATTCGCTGTCGCCCGCCTTGTAGCCGACATCGCCGTAGAAGCGACGCACGGTCGATTGCGAGAAGTTGCGGAAGCCGTTGTCGCGCAGGCCTTCGAGCGCGGCATAGACGCCGAAATTCTTGTCGACCTGCTTGCCCCATTGCGCCGAGCCCTGGACGCGGCCGAACGAGCCGCCCATCACGTCGATCTCCGCGCCCTGATAGGTGAAGCCGTCCTTCATTTGCAGGTTGATGGCGCCGCCCAGCGCGTTGAGGCCGAAGGCGGGATTGTTGGTCACCAGCGTCACCGACCTGATCGCGGCGGTCGGGATCAGGTCCCAGTTGACGGCATCCGAGAAGGCTTCGTTGATACGGACGCCGTTCTGATACACCGCGAGGCCCTGCGGCGTGCCCGTCACCGGCGAAGCGACGAAGCCGCGGAATTCGACATCCGGCTGGAACGGATTGCCGGTGACCTCGGTGATGTTGACGCCGGCGATGTTGTCGCGCAGCGCGTCGGTGACGTTCAGCGAGCCGGTCCGCTTGATCTGATTGGCATCGACGGCGTTGATCGACGAGGCGACCTTGTCGACATCGAGACCCCGGCCGGTGCCCGGCGAGGTCGGGTAGACGTAAAGCCTTGTCCTCGGCGCGGCGGACGACGCGGCCCCGATACGGGCGACCGGCCGCGTCGGCGCGACCCGTCGCGCCACCGACGGCGGCGGCGCCGCCACCTCGACCGGCGGCAGGTTCTGGACGTTGGTCTCCTCGTCCGGCGCCGCTGCGGCGGGACTCACGAAAACCATCCCGGACACCAGCCCTGATGACACCGAGGCCATCAACAAACGACGCTTGAACGAAAGAACCTTGCCCATCCCCGCCTTCCCATCCGTAACCACCGGCTGTTTTGATGTCCGCCGTTTGGTTGAGACGAGTGTATTCGGCGGTCGCAATCCCGCCAGCCACAAAAGGTCGGGCAATATCCGCTCCCGTTTTCCCGACCAAATCGGGAATTATTCCCGATCGTTTCGGGAGCGATCAGGCGGCCGCGGTCGGAACCAGCGCCTCGACGGTCAAGCCGCCGGCTCCGGAGACGACGTTGAGCGTGCCGCCCAGCGCCAGAATCCGCTCGCGCATGCCGACGAGGCCGAAGCCGAGCTTCTGGTCCGGCTCCATGCCGCGGCCATTGTCGCTGACCCGCACGCGGGCGCAGACGCGGCCATCGTGAGCCATCTGCTCCGCCGGCTCGATGACGACATTGACCGAGGTCGCGCCAGCGTGGCGGAACACGTTGGTGAGGGCTTCCTGCACGATGCGGTAGATGGTGAGATCGGCGGTCTCGCCGGTGACCCCAAGCGACGGCGAGATCGTGGTCTCGATCGCGACGTCGGGATGCGATTCCCGCCACAGCCGCGACAGCGATTCCAGCGCCTGGCGCAGGCCGAACTCGGCGAGGCCGACGGGACGCAGGCGCTCCAGTACGCGGCGGTTGAACTGCTGCAGCGCGTTGATCTGCTCCAGCATGGCGCTGCCATGCTTTCGCACGGCCTCGGCACTGGGAACGCGCCCATCCGCCTGCCTCGCCAGCGCGCCGGCATGCGCGCGCAGCGAGAACAGATACGGCCCGAACTCGTCGTGGAGCTCGCGCGCGATCTCCTTGCGCTCGATGTCCTGGAGCGACACCGCCCGCTCGGCGAGGCGCCGCTTGTCCTCGACCGCCTCGTGAAGCGTTGCCGCGAGGTGATTGAGCTTGGTGCAGATCACCGCGAGCTCCGGCGCACCGCCCGGCGTGACACGGGCCTCGTAATGTCCGCCCTCGAGCCTGCCCATTGCCTCCGCCAACGACTGCAGCGGCGCCAATGCCCGGCCGACCACATTCATCATCAGGAAGAACAGCGCCAGCGCGATCACCGAGCCGACCTCGAGCTGGGTCACGATGCCGTCCCAGATCTCGGCGATCTCGTCGTCCGGATGCGAGGTGATCAGGAGCGAGCCGGGCCTGCCATGGATCGAGACAGGCACGCTCACCGCGGTCTGCTCGGGATGAACCAGGCTGACGAACCAGGCTGGCGGCCCGTGCGTGTCGGCCTCGCCGTCGAGCCGGGGCGGCGTCTGAGGATTGCCGCCGGCATCCCGGAGCGTGATGCTGACATGGCGCAGACGGCTGAGGTCGCGCGCGATCTGGTTCAGCCTGGCATCCGGATCGGGCGCCTCGTTGAGATCGGCCACGATCATCTCGATGAATTCGCGCGCGAGGCGGATCACGCTCTGGTCCTCGGCCTGCACGCGGGGACCCGCCTCCGCGACCTGGCGGCCGATATTGACGGCGAGCCCCAGCGCCAGCAGCAGCGCCAGCAAGAGGTTGATGCGCCCGCGCAAGGATAGATTTTGCCACATTGGTGTCGCCCGTGCCTCGCGAAGCCTCGCCCGCCTCTGCCTGATGACGTTGACAGGGACGAAGCGGCGGATATCTAATCGGAAGCGTACAGCAATCCCGGCCGGGCGCGAAACAGGCCGACGCTGTCACAAGGAAACGCCAATGCGCATTCTGATTGTCGACGATCATCCCATTGTCGCCTCCGGCTGCCGTGCCGTGCTGGCCGACGAGGGCGAGATCGAGATTCTGGAGGCCGCCGACGCCGAGGACGGCGAGTGCGTCTTCATCGTCGAACGCCCCGACCTCTGCATCATCGACATCAATCTGCCGACCGTCTCCGGCTTCGAGCTCGCACGCCGCATCCTCGAGCGCGCGCCCGAGGCCCGCATCATCATGTTCAGCATGAACGACGACCCGGCCTTTGCCGCGCGCGCGATCGAATGCGGCGCCAAGGGCTATGTCTCCAAGACCGGCGACCCCGACGACCTCGTCGAGGCGATCCGCGCCGTCGGCGGCGGCGGCACCTATTTGCCCACGGCGATCGCGCGCAGCATCGCCTTCGCGGGGCCGACGCTGGCGCAAAGCCCATTGTCGAAGCTGAACGCGCGCGAGATGGAGATCCTGCGGCTGCTCAGCGCCGGAAAGAGCCTGTCCGAGATCGCCTGGCTGGTGCAATCGTCGTACAAGACGGTCGCCAACACCTCGTCCATCATGCGCCAGAAGCTCGGAGTGAAGACCTCGGTCGAGCTGGTGCGGCTGGCGATCGACAGCGGTGTCGCCTGACGGGGCAGCTGCCACAAATTCGGTCACACAAGCGTTGCAATGTTGATGTGGTTGAATGCCACTGGAGCTTAGGGCATGACGATTCAGACTGTCTCGACCAATAGATCCTACGGCGGCGTGCAGGGTGTCTATCGCCACGCCAGCCAGGCGACCGGAACCGACATGGTGTTCTCGGTCTACGTTCCCCCGCATGCCGACGGCGCCAAGCTGCCCGTGGTCTGGTATCTGTCCGGCCTCACCTGCACCCACGCCAACGTCACCGAGAAGGGCGAATTCCGCAAGGCTTGCGCCGAGCTCGGCCTGATCTTCGTCGCACCCGACACCTCCCCGCGCGGACCCGACGTGCCGGGCGACCCCAACAATGCCTATGATTTTGGCCTCGGGGCCGGCTTCTATGTCGACGCGACGCAGGAGCCCTTCGCGCGCAATTACCGGATGTGGAGCTATGTCACCGACGAACTGCCCAAGCTCGTGGCGGGACATTTTCCCGTCGACGCCAAGCGGCAGTCGATCATGGGCCATTCGATGGGCGGCCATGGCGCGCTGACGGTGGCACTGCGTAACCCGCATCGCTATCGCGCCGCGAGCGCGTTCGCGCCGATCGTGGCCCCCTCGGTCGTGCCCTGGGGAATCAAGGCGCTGACCGGCTATCTCGGACCGAACAAGGACGCCTGGCGCAGCCACGACACCGTGGCGCTGATCGAGGACGGGGCGAAGTTCTCCAGCTTTCTGGTCGATGTCGGCGAGGCCGACAATTTCCTGAAAGAGCAGCTCAAGCCCGAGCTGCTCGAAACTGCCTGCAGCAAAGCAGGCATCCCGCTGACCCTGCGGCGTCAGCCGGGCTACGACCACAGCTACTACTTCATCTCCACCTTCATGGGCGATCATCTGCACTGGCATGCGGAGAAGTTGAAGGGGTGATGCTTTCTCTTACCCTCCCCTGGAGGGGGAGGGTCGCTACGCATGAAGCGAAGCGCAATGCGTAGCGGGGTGGGGTGATCTCTCCACGCGGACACCGCCTCAAAGGAGAGACCGTCACCCCACCCCGCTCGCGCTTCGCGCGATCGACCCTCCCCCTCCAGGCAGGGCTATCGCATGTGACCGATAAGGCTGAGAAGGAATTCGTCTTCCCAGCCTGCTCGT
>NZ_LFJB01000044.1:0-74451 GCF_006658625.1 Bradyrhizobium sp. UNPF46 | reverse complement strand
CGCGACCGAAAAATCTATAAGGTCGCACCGTCAACATAACAGTTGCCGGATCGGCGCGCGCTTTGGGCGCGCTTGTCCGGGACGACAGCGAGGATGACGCAACAACAACAAACAAAAGGAAACACCATGGACATCGGATTCATCGGCCTCGGAAACATGGGTTTCCCGATGGCGAGGCGGCTGATCGAGGCAGGACACAGGCTCGTCGTGTTCGACACCCGCAAGGAGGTCGCTGACAGGCTCGCGGCGCTCGGCGCCACAGTCGCGACATCGCCGAAGGACGTCGCCGACCAGGTCGAGACCGTGATGGCGAGCCTGCCCTCGCTGCAGGCCTCGCTCGAAGTTGCCACCGGCACGAACGGCGTGATCGAGGGCAAGCGTGCCAAGCGCTTCGTCGACCTCTCCACCGTCGGCTCGGCGATGGCCGTGAAGATTCACGGCCTGCTCGCCAAGCGCAACATCGTGCAGATCGACTGCCCCGTCTCCGGCGGTGTCGGCGGCGCCGAGAAGGGCACGCTGGCGGTGATGGTGTCCGGGCCCAGGTCCGAGTTCGAGCTGCTCAAGCCGGCGCTCGACGTGATCGGAAAAGTGTTCTTCATCGGCGAGAAGCCCGGTGCGGCCCAGACCATGAAGCTCGCCAACAATTTCCTGTCGGCGACCGCGATCGTGGCGACGTCCGAAGCGGTGGTGATGGGCGTCAAGGCCGGGCTCGATCCCGCCGTGATGATCGACGTCATCAATGCCGGCTCCGGCATGAACACCGCGAGCCGCGACAAGTTTCCGCGCGCGGTGCTGCCGCGCAGCTTCGATTTTGGCTTCGCCACGGGACTGATGGTGAAGGACGTCCGGCTCGCGCTGGAGGAGATGAAGCAGCTCGGCCTGTCGATGGAGGTCGCCGACGCGGTCGGGCGGCTGTGGGAAACGGTCATCAGCGCGGAAGGCGCGGAGTCGGATTTCACCGCGGCTATCAAGCCGATCGAGAAGAAGGCGGGCGTCGTGGTGGGCGGCGCGAAGGGCGGATTGGTGGGGAAGTAGCCGTCCAGCAACCGCTTCAGTAGCCCGGATGGAGCGCAGCGTAATCCGGGATTGTTGCCGCTGGACGAGACCCCGGATTTCGCTGCGCTCCATCCGGGCTACGGTCAATGGCTCACAGCCACGGCGCGGGCTTATCCATCGCAATCAGCTGCTCGACCTCGATGCGCGGGCGTACCACGGCGTATTGATCGTCCTTCACCAGCACCTCCGGCACCAGCGGCCTTGTGTTGTAGGTGCCGGCCTGCACCGCGCCGTAGGCACCTGCGGTCATGATGGCGATGAGATCGCCGGGCGCGGGCGTCGGCAGCGTGCGGTCGAGTGCCAGATAGTCGCCGGTCTCGCAGACCGGGCCGACAACGTCGGCCATGATGGTGGCGGCGCCCTTGGCAGGCTGCTTCACCGGCAGGATGTCGTGATGCGCCTCGTAGAGCGTCGGGCGAATGAGGTCGTTCATCGCGGCGTCGATGATGACGAAATTCTTGCCGTCGCCGTGCTTCACATAGATCACCTTGGCAACCAGGATGCCGGCATTGCCGACGATCATGCGGCCCGGTTCGAACATCAGCGTGCAGCCGAGATTGTGGCTGACGCGCTTGACCATGGCGGCATAGGCGGCCGGCGCCGGCGGCGCCTCGCGGTCCATGTAATAGGGAATGCCGAGGCCGCCGCCGAAATCGACGTGGCTGATATTGTGGCCGTCGGCCCGCAGCGTCTGCACGAATTCGGAGAGGATGCGGAACGCCGTCTCCATGCCGGAGAGGTCGGTGATCTGGCTGCCGATATGCACGTCGGTGCCGGTTACCTCGATGCCCGGGAGTTTCGCGGCGCGCGCGTAGACCTCACGGGCATGCACGATCGGGATGCCGAACTTGTTCTCGGACTTGCCGGTCGAGATTTTTGCGTGAGTGCCGGCGTCGACGTCGGGATTGACGCGCAGCGAGATGCGCGCGGTCTTGCCCATCTCGGTCGCAAGCCGCGACAGCAGCTCGAGCTCCGGCTCGGATTCGACGTTGAGGCAGAGGATGTCGGCGGCGAGCGCGGCGCGCAGCTCGGTTTCGGTCTTGCCAACGCCGGAGAACAGAATCTTGTTTGGCGGAATGCCGGCGGCCAGCGCGCGCTTCAACTCACCGCCCGAGACCACGTCGGCGCCGGCCCCGAGCTTGGCCAGCGTGCGCAGCACCGACTGGTTGGAGTTCGCCTTCATGGCGTAGCAGACCAGCACCTTTTCGCCGGCGAAGGCCTCGGTGAAGACGCGATAGTGCCGCTCCAGCGTCGCGGTCGAATAGCAGTAGAACGGCGTGCCGACGGTCGCGGCCAGCTCGGACAGGTTCACCGCCTCGGCGTGCAGCACGCCGTTGCGATAATCGAAATGATTCATGGCTTAGGCTCGGTTGCCCCGGCTTATTTCTTGCCGGGCGGTTCGTCCAGGAGCGGGTCGAGAATAAACGGTTTCTTCCGGCCCTTGGCCGCCGCCGGCGCGGCATCCGCACCCGATGAGGTGGGATTGAACATGCTCGACGACTTCTGGGCTGCGCTCTCGGTGTCGGTTGGAGCAGCAACGTTGGCCGTAGGCGCGTTGGAGGCGGTCGGCGGCAGATCCAGCGGACCCTTGCGGCCGCAGCCGGCCAGCGCGAGCGCCGTCAGGCTCAAGACAATGATGGCCCATCCCGAACCGGCCGGGCGAAACTTTGACGTCACGACGAAATCCCCACTACGGGCCGCACCATACAGAGATTGGCGCGCTCTGGCGAGAGCCGGATGACCATGAAACATCAGCGAAATTTTGCCCTCAGCCCTATTTCCGCTCTTTTTCCAGCCGCTTCGCCCAGGCCTTGGCCTGGGACGCCACGTTCTTCGGCGCGGTGCCGCCGAAGCTGGTGCGGCTCTTCACCGACGATTCGACCGAGAGCACGCCGAACACGTCCTTGGTGATCTTCGGCTCGATCGCCTGCATCTCCCCAAGCGGCAGCTCGTGCAGCGCCACACCGCCCTCGGCGGCCTTGGCGACGATGCGGCCGGTGACGTGATGGGCCTCGCGGAACGGCATCTTCAGCGTCCGCACCAGCCAGTCGGCGAGATCGGTCGCGGTGGCATAACCCTCGCCGGCAGCCGCTTTCATCCTGGCTTCGTCAGGCTCGAGGTCGCGGACCATGCCGGTCATGGCGCGGATCGCGAGCGACAGCGCGGCAAAGCCTTCCATCGCGCCCTGCTTGTCCTCCTGCATGTCCTTTTGATAGGCGAGCGGCAGGCCCTTCATCACGATCAACAGACCGTTGAGCGCGCCGATGACGCGGCCGGTCTTGGCGCGCACGAGCTCGGCAGCGTCCGGATTGCGCTTCTGCGGCATGATCGAGGAGCCGGTCGTGAACTTGTCGCTGAGCCGGATCAGACCGACCAGCGGCGAGGTCCAGATCACGATCTCCTCGGCGAAGCGCGACATGTGCACGGCGCAGATCGAGGCTGCCGACAGCGTCTCCAGCACGAAGTCGCGATCGGAGACGGCGTCGAGCGAGTTCGCCATCGGACGGTCGAAACCAAGCGCCTTCGCGGTGGCGTGGCGGTCGATCGGGAACGAGGTGCCGGCCAGCGCGGCGGCGCCGAGCGGCGATTCGTTCAGCCGCTTGCGCGCGTCCTGGAAGCGGCCGCGATCGCGCGCGGCCATCTCGACATAGGCGAGCAGATGATGGCCGAAGGTCACGGGCTGTGCGGTCTGCAGATGGGTGAAGCCGGGCATGACGGTTGCGGCATGTTCGAGCGCGCGATTGACCAGCGCCGCCTGGAACGCGGCAAGCGCGGCATCGGTCTCGTCGAGAACGTCGCGAACATAGAGACGGAAGTCGGTCGCAACCTGGTCGTTGCGCGAGCGCGCGGTGTGCAGGCGGCCGGCGGCCGGGCCGATCAGCTCGGACAGGCGGCTCTCGACATTCATATGGATGTCCTCGAGCGCGCGCTTGAATTCGAAGCCGCCCTTGCCGATCTCTGACAAAATCGTGTCTAGACCCTTGCCGATATTTTTCGCATCAGAGCCCGTGATGATGCCTTGGCTGGCGAGCATCGCAGCGTGGGCCTTGGACGCGGCAATGTCCTGGGCGAACAGGTGACGATCGACGTCGATGGAGACGTTGATCTCTTCCATGATCTCGTCGGGACGTTCCGAGAAACGGCCGCCCCACATCTTGTTGCTCATGATCCCCTGCTCACGCCTTGATTTGCCGCACGTTTGCCGGCCACTGCGAGCCGTACTAAGAGGCCCCTGATAGCCATATCTGCGACCGGATGACAAACGATATGCTCGACAAGAAGCCTTCCGCCACGCGCCGGGTCCCCCTCGTCATCGCCACAGTGGCGATCGGCGGCCTGGCCGGCTTCGCCGCCCTTTACGGGCTGGGCCTCAGCCGGTCGCCTGGCGGCGATCCGACCTGCAAGCCGGCGGTGGCGACGGCCCAGAAAATCGCCCCCCTCGCCCACGGCGAGCTGGCAGCGCTGACCATGGCGAGCGCCCCCCTGAAGCTGCCCGACCTCGCCTTCGAGGACGCCGACGGCAAGCCGAAGAAGCTGTCCGATTTCCGCGGCAAGACGCTGCTGGTGAACCTCTGGGCGACCTGGTGCGTGCCCTGCCGCAAGGAGATGCCCGCGCTGGACGAGCTCCAGGGCAAGCTGTCGGGGCCGAATTTCGAGGTGGTCGCGATCAATATCGACACCCGCGACGCCGAGAAGCCGAAAAACTTCCTGAAGGAAGCCAATCTGGCCCGACTCAGCTATTTTAGCGACCCGAAAGCCAAGGTTTTTCAGGATCTTAAGGCCATAGGCCGGGCCTTGGGCATGCCCACTTCGGTGCTGGTCGATCCGCAGGGCTGCGAGATCGCGACGATTGCGGGGCCGGCGGAGTGGGCCAGCGAGGACGCGCTGAAGCTGCTCCGGGCCGCGACCGGCAAGGCCGCCGCGTCGCTTTGAGGGAAGATCAGGCGGTGACGTTGAGGTTGCCGCCGACACCGGGGCCGACATTAGCGAGCGAGGGCTGACCGGCGCCGAGCAGCGTCAGGACGGTGGATTTCTCCATATCCGCGTTCTGCTTGCTGAGCGTCGCCGCAATATTCGACTGCAGCGCGCCTTGCTGAGCGGCCAGCATGGTGCTGACCATCGCCATCATGTCCATTACGCGAACCCTCGTACTGGCCGCAGCCTAGGCGCGAGGGGTTAACGCGACATGAATTGTCACGAGTGCGTAAAGTGGGCCCTGGCCGTGTCCCGGACGCGGCGCGGCATGCAATGACGCGACGCCGAGCCGGGACCATCCATCAGCGTGCACGCCGCCTCTGGGCCCCGGCTCTGCAGCGCATCGCTAACGCGCTGCGCAGCGTCCGGGGCATGAGACTGCCTTACCTTGTCGGAACCGGCTTGGCGCCGCGGTAATCGTAGAAGCCGCGCTGGGTCTTGCGGCCAAGCCAGCCGGCCTCGACGTATTTCACCAGCAGCGGGCACGGGCGATACTTGGAGTCGGCAAGGCCCTCGTGCAGCACCTGCATGATGGAGAGGCAGGTATCGAGGCCGATGAAATCGGCAAGCTCCAGCGGACCCATCGGATGGTGCGCGCCGAGCTTCATCGCCGCGTCGATCGCCTCGACGTTGCCGACGCCTTCATACAGCGTGTAGATCGCCTCGTTGATCATCGGCAGCAGGATGCGGTTGACGATGAAGGCCGGGAAATCCTCGGAGACCGCGACCTGCTTGCCGAGCTTGCCGACGAATTCCTTGGACGCCTCGAAGGTGGAATCGTCGGTGGCGATGCCGCGGATCAGCTCCACCAGCTCCATCAACGGCACCGGATTCATGAAGTGAATGCCGATGAAACGCTCGGGCCGATCGGTGGCGGCGGCAAGGCGCGTGATCGAGATCGAGGACGTGTCGGAGGCGACGATCGCCTCCGGCTTCAGCACCGCGCAGAGCTCGTGGAAGATCTTGCGCTTGACCTCTTCCTTCTCGACCGCGGTCTCGATCACGAGGTCGCAATCGGCGAGATCGTCGAGCTTTTCGGCGGGCGTGATGCGCGCCATCGCCTTGGCCTTGTCGTCCTCGGTGACGGCCTTCTTGGAGACCTGGCGCGCCAGATTGCCGTTGATGGTCGCCATGCCCGACTTGAGGCGCTCGGCCGAGACGTCGTTGAGCACCACGTCGAAGCCAGCCAGCGCCGCGACATGCGCGATGCCATTGCCCATCTGACCCGCGCCGATCACGCCGACCTTCTTGATCACTGCCGCCATAATGTCATCCACCGGAACGGCGCGCATATCGCGCCTGTCTATCCTCCGAGCCGGGAGGTCTGATTTGATCAGAAGCTTGATTTAATCAGAACCCGGGCTCGAAACCTAGATTGGATCGCTTCCCCGGCGTGCCCCACGCCAAAGAAAACGCCTCAGAAATGAAACACCGGCCGGAGTTTATCCCTCCGGCCGGTGTTTTCGACGTCTTTTACTTGCCGAGCTTGCCGAGTTCGGTCGTCAGCTCCGGAACCGCCTGGTAGAGGTCGGCGACCAGGCCATAATCGGCAACCTGGAAGATCGGCGCGTCCTCGTCCTTGTTAATCGCGACGATCACCTTGGAGTCCTTCATGCCGGCCAGATGCTGGATGGCGCCGGAAATGCCGACGGCGACATAAAGCTCCGGCGCCACGACCTTGCCGGTCTGGCCGACCTGCCAGTCGTTCGGCGCATAGCCGGCGTCCACCGCGGCGCGCGAGGCACCGACGCCGGCGCCGAGCTTGTCTGCGAGCGGCTCGATGTACTTGGCAAAGTTCTCGCGGCTCTGCATGGCGCGGCCACCGGAGACGATGATCTTGGCCGAGGTCAGCTCGGGGCGGTCGCTCTTGGCGACCTCCTCGCCGACAAAGGTCGACAGGCCCGGATCGGCGGCGGCCGAAACGCTCTCGACAGCTGCGCTGCCGCCTTCACCAGCGGCGGCGAAGGTCGAGGTGCGCACCGTGATGACCTTCTTGGCGTCCTTGGACTTCACGGTCTGGATCGCATTGCCGGCATAGATCGGCCGCTCATAGGTGTCGGGGGCGACCACCTTGGTGATCTCCGAGACCTGCATGACGTCGAGCAGGGCGGCGACACGCGGCATCACGTTCTTGAAGCGCGAGGTCGCGGGCGCGACGATCGCGTCATAGCCCGACGCTAGCGAGACGATCAGCGCGGCCAGCGGCTCGGCGAGATCGTGCGCGTAGAGGTCGCCGTCGGCGAGCAGCACCTTCTTGACGCCGGCAAGCTTGGCAGCGGCATCGGCGGCAGCCTTGGCGTTCTGGCCGGCGACCAGCACCTCGATATCCGCGCCGAGCGCGGCTGCTGCGGTCAGGGCCTTGTTGGTCGCATCCTTGAGCGACGCATTGTCGTGTTCGGCAATCAGAAGCGTCGTCATCAGAGCACCCCGGCTTCGTTCTTGAGTTTCGACACCAGCTCGGCGACGTCCTTGACCTTGACGCCGGCCTTGCGGCCCGCCGGTTCAGTGGTCTTGAGAACCTCGAGGCGCGCAGCGATGTCGACGCCGTAATCGGCGACGGTCTTCTCCGCGATCGGCTTCTTCTTCGCCTTCATGATGTTCGGCAACGAGGCATAGCGCGGCTCGTTGAGACGGAGATCGGTGGTGACGATCGCCGGTCCCTTGAGCTTGACGGTCTGCAGGCCGCCATCGACTTCGCGGGTCACCTTGAAGTCGGCCCCTTCGACCTCGAGCTTCGAGGCGAACGTCGCCTGCGACCAGCCGAGCAGCGCGGCCAGCATCTGGCCGGTCTGGTTTGAGTCGTCGTCGATCGCCTGCTTGCCGAGAATGATGAGGCCCGGCTGCTCTTCGTCGGCGACCTTCTTCAGGATCTTGGCGACCGCGAGCGGCTCGACCGCGCCCTCGGCCTTCACCAGGATGCCGCGATCGGCGCCCATGGCAAGACCCGTGCGGATCGTCTCCGACGCCTGCGCCGGTCCAATGGAGACCACCACGACCTCGGTCGCCTTGCCGGCTTCCTTCAGACGCAGCGCTTCCTCGACCGCGATTTCGTCGAACGGGTTCATCGACATCTTGACGTTGGCGAGTTCAACGCCCGATCCATCGCCCTTGACGCGGACCTTGACGTTGTAATCGACCACCCGCTTTACCGGCACTAAGACCTTCATCGATCCTCTTTCACTCAATTTGGGAGGGGGGTTATCAACTGGCGCGGAACCTAAAGGCCCGATCTGCCCCGGTCAACGCGCGAGCGGGCCTAATTTTGGCCTTCTGAAATGCGCAAGGCCCGCGGGTGGGCTCGATGGGTCAGCGGTTCTGGCCCGGAACCCAGAGCACGTCGCCAGCGCCATTACCGTTGGCGGCTCGGCTGGCCACAAACAGGAAGTCCGACAGGCGGTTCATATATTGAATGCCAGCCGCGCTGACCGGCTCGCCCGGCCGGGCTGCCAGTTCCACGATCACCCGTTCCGCCCTGCGGCATATCGTGCGAGCCACGTGCAGATGGGCTGCGGCCGGCGTGCCGCCGGGCAGCACGAAGGAGGTGAGCGGCTGGAGCTTGTCGTTCAGCGCATCGATGTCGCGCTCGAGCCGCTCGACCTGGCTCGCCACCACCCGCAACCGCTCCGCCTTCCTAGTTTCCTTGCCCTCGCGCTCGGGCACCGCAAGATCGGCGCCGAGGTCGAACAGATCGTTCTGGATGCGGCCGAGCATCGCGTCGAGCTCGGGCACGTCGCCGGTATGGAGCCTGACCACGCCGATCGCGGCGTTGGTCTCGTCGACGGTGCCATAGGCTTCGATACGCAGATCGTATTTCGGACGCCGCTCGCCGGTTCCGAGCGCCGTCGTGCCGTCGTCACCGGTCTTCGTGTAGATGCGATTGAGTACGACCATGATCAGCGCCCCATCGCCCAGACCGCGAGCATCGCGATGACGATCGCCACGAATTGAAGCAGCACGCGCCAGCGCATCAGCTTCTGCGAGGTATTGGGCGAGCCGCCGCGCATCATGTTGATGAGACCGAGCAGCAGCACCAAGGCGACTGCACCGGCGGCCGCCGGCAGGATGAAAGTAGTCAGGAGAGATGCCATTGGGGGGTGATAACACCGCGCGCGCCGGTCCGCCATCTCCCCACCCGTCATTCCGGGGCGCGCCAACGGGTCCGCAATGCGGCCCGGTGGCGCGAGCCCGGAATCCATCAAGCAGCGTCACGCGCGGTGAAATGGATTCCGGGCTCGATGCACCGGGTCGCGCTTTGCGCGGTCCCGTCACATCGCCCCGGAATGACGACTGGATTGGTTGGCGATCTGGCTTTTAGGCCAATAATATCAGAAGCTGGCTGGATGATTTCCGATTTGCGTCTATCGCAAGCCTTCTCCGTCTCTCCCCCCAAGAGGCGAAAGGGAGCAGTACAGGGCCAGCCGTGAAAGCCGTCCGCTACATCTACGTCGTGGTGATGGATGCGTTCTATACGTTCCTCGCCGACGACGGCTGGGCGATTGCGAGCCACATCGCGCTGTCGACGCTAATGGCGCTGTTCCCGTTCCTGATCGTGCTGACCTCGCTCGCCGGCTTCTTCGGCTCCAAGGAACTCGCCGACCAGGCCGCCAGCCTGATGCTGCAGATCTGGCCCAAGCAGGTGGCCGATTCGATCTCGGGCGAGGTCCACGACGTCTTGACCACGACCCGCACCGGCGTGCTGACGATCGGCGCTGCGCTGTCGGTCTATTTCGCCTCCAACGGCGTCGAGGCGCTGCGGGTTGCGCTCAACCGTGCCTATGCGGTGGTGGAGATGCGGCGCTGGTACTGGCTGCGGCTGGAATCGATCGGCTACACGCTGGTCGCGGCCTTCACCGCGCTCGCCATGGCGTTCCTGATCGTGCTCGGCCCGCTGATCATCGAGGCCGCGCGTGCCCACATTCCGCTGTTCGTCGAATCCAACGAGAGCATCCTCACCTGGCTGCGTTACGGCATCACCGTCGGCGCGCTGGTGGTGGCGCTGCTGATCCTGCATGCCTGGCTGCCGGCAGGGCGGCGCGGCTTCTTCCAGATCCTGCCCGGCATCGTCTTCACCATCGTGGCGTCGCTGATATCGGGCATCGTGTTCGGACAATATCTGGCGCGCTTCGCCAACAACTACGTGACCATGTATGCGGGGCTCGCCTCGGTGATCATCGCGCTGGTGTTTCTTTACTTCATCGCCGCGATCTTCGTTTACGGCGGCGAGCTCAATGCCGCGATCATCAAGTCGCGGCTTCCTCACGGCGTGTCGCTTCAAGCAGCGCAGTCGCTAGCGCCCGAGGAGACACAGGCTTGACCAGGAAGGCATCGGCGCCGGCCTCGCGCGAGGCGGCCTCGTCCTCGCCGCGGCCGGATACCCCGATGATCGGGATCCGGGCCAGCGGCGCCTCCATGGTGCGGATCCGCCGGATGGCCTCGACGCCGTCGATGCCCGGCAGCACCATGTCCATCAGCACCGCGTCGAATGCACCCTGCGCCAGCCGGCCGACGGCGTCCTCGCCGCGCCCGATGAACTCGGCATGATGGCCGAGCTCGGTCAGAATCGTGTTCAGAACGACGCGGCCGAACGGATTGTCCTCGACACTCAGCACGCGGAGCGCGGCGACCGCATCGGGCTCGGCGTCGCCCTTCGACTTGCGGGACTTGGCCGGCCCCGTCGCGTCCAGCGATACCGTCAACGTGAAGGTGGCGCCGCCGCCACGCCGCGGCGCGACCGTGATGTCGCCCCCCATCGCCCGCGCCAATTGCTTCACCGAGGACAACCCGAGCCCGGCGCCGCCGAAGCGCGAGGCGATCGTGACATTGGCCTGGGTGAACGGGCGGAACAGCCGCTTGATCTCGGCCATGGTCAGGCCGATGCCGCTGTCGGACACCGCGAAGGCAACGCCGGCCCTGCCCTTGGTATTGGTCTTGCCCTTGGCCGGACGCCAGGGCGTCACCGCGAGCGCCACGCCGCCCTGGTCGGTGAACTTCACGGCATTGTCGATCAGGTTCTCGAGCGCGGCGCGCAGGCGGACGGGATCGCCGACCACGAGGCCCGGCAGCCTTGCGGAGATCTCGACCTGGGCCTGAAGGCCCTTGGCCGCGGCACGCCCGGCGAGCGAATCGCCGGCGCTGCGGGCGAGCGTCCTGAGGTCGAACAGATCCTGCCGCAGCGTGCTGCCGCCCTTGCCGCCGGTTCTGGCGGCATCCACGAACAGCGTGGCGAGGCTCGCCAGATGCTCGGCACCGGCCTTGATGGTGTCGGCCCAGCGCCGTTCACGTTCGCCGAGATCGGAGGTCGCGAGCAGGTCGCTGATCGCGAGAATGCCGGTCAGGGGGGTGCGGACCTCATGGGCAAAGGCGGCGAGCGCCGCCTGGACCACGTCGGGCGCGTCCGTCCTGGTGCTGCGCTTGCGCACCTGTCCGGCCTCCCCGGACCGCTTCCGAGGCGGTCGCCTCGACGTCCGCGTGGTGCGCGCTGGGCGCTTCTTCGCCGCCATGAATCCCCTTCGAAGTATCCCCTTCGGACCCCCGGGCTGTTTGCCGAGCATGGCACGGCGAAATACCCGGAGTCACGGCGACGTTTCGCTAACCCCCAGAGAAACTTAACCTAATCCCACCTGCTGGCGGATGCCGGCAGGCGTTGTGCCGGCCGCACGCAAGGCACACAGACCGGTCGAGCCGCTCGATTTCGACAGTTTTCGCCCCTCGCCGTCGCAAATCAGCCGGTGATGGCGGTAGGCGGGTTCGGGCAAGCCGAGCAGGACCTGCAACAGGCGGTGCACCGAGGTTGCGTGAAACAGGTCCTGGCCCCGTACGATCTCGCTGACGCCCTGGAGCGCGTCGTCGACGACGACGGACAGATGATAGCTGGTCGGTGTCTCCTTGCGGGCGAGGATCACATCGCCCCACGCCTCGGGCCGCGCCGGGACGACGCCGCACTCGCCGCCGGGGCCCTCGCCGAGCTCGTTCCACGCCAGACCGTCGGCCCGCTGACAGGCGGCCGCCATGTCGAGCCGCAACGCGTAAGGCGCGCCCGACGCGATGAGCCGGTCGCGCTCGGAAGCTGAGAGCGACTTCGCATCGCCGGGATAGAGCGGCGCGCCGTCGGGATCGCGCGGCCACGGGCCATCCGCCTTCCGCGCGGCAACGAGCCTTGCGATCTCGGCGCGGCTTTCGAAGGCGGGATAGACGAGGCCGAGCGCCGACAGCTTGTCCAGCGCGGCGCGATAATCGGCGAGATGCTCCGACTGCCGCCGCACCGGCGTCTCCCATTCAATCCCGAGCCAGGCGAGATCCTCGTAGATCGCCGCCTCGAACTCCGGCCGGCACCGCGTCGCGTCGATGTCCTCGATCCGCAGCAGCAATCGCCCGCCGGTCTCGCGCGCCCGCTGGAAGTTCAGCAGTGCGGAATAGGCGTGGCCAAGATGCAGGTGGCCGTTGGGGCTGGGAGCGAATCGGAAAACGGGTGGTCCCATCGACATGAATCTCGTCATGGCCGGGTTTGGCCGCCACGGCTGTCATTCCGGGGCGGTCCGCAGGACCGAACCCGGAATCTCGAGATTCCGGGTTCGATGCTTCGCATCGCCCCGGAATGACGGAGTAGGATAATAGATGCGCGGGTCAAGCCCGCGCATGACGAGTCTGGAACACGATGACCATTCACCTCGAAGCCCAATCCGACCTCGAAGAGGCCGTCCACGCGCTGATCAAGCGCGATCCGCGCCTCAAGCCCGTGCTCGAGATCGCGGGCATGCCGGCGCTGCGGCGGCGGGAGCCGGGTTTCGCCGGGCTTGCCCACATCGTCTGCGGGCAGCAGCTGTCGACCGCGAGCGCCGCGGCGATCTGGGGACGGCTGTCGGCGGCCTTCGATCCGTTCGACCACGACGCCGTGCGCCGCGCCCGCACCGACCGGCTGGGGCGGCTCGGACTTTCGGCCGCCAAGATCAAGACGCTGAAGCATCTCGCGCGCGAGATCGGCGCGCAGCGGCTGAACCTCGACGTGCTCGCGGAGGAGGATGCCGACGCCGCGCACCACACGCTGATCGCATTGCCCGGCATCGGGCCCTGGACCGCCGACGTCTATCTGCTGTTCTGCCTTGGCCATGGCGATGCCTGGCCGGCCGGCGACCTCGCCGTGCAGGAGGCCATCAGGATCGGCCTCGGCCTCAAGGCACGGCCGACGGAGAAGCAGATGGCGCCGCTCGCCGAACCCTGGCGTCCGCTGCGCGGCGCGGCCGCGCATTTGTGGTGGAGCTATTATCGCGCGGTGAAGAAGCGCGAGGGCGTGCTCGCGGGATCGGTCTAGCCCCGCAGCCTCGCGCGGTCGGCCCGGGCGCATTCGGCGACGAAGTCGACCACCGCGCGCACCGCCGGGAGCTCGACGAGGTCGGGATGGGCCAGCAGCCAGAGATCCGCGACGCTGGCGAGCTTCTGCGGGGCGACGCGCACGAGATCGGAATAGGCTTCGGCGACGAAGCACGACAGCGCGGAGATTCCGATGCCGGCGCGGACCGCCGCCAACATATCCCCCTGCGACGAGCAACGCATCGCCACCCTTGCCTGCCGCGTGACGACGTCGCTCCAGCGCGCAAGCTGCGCATTGGACGTCTGATCGGCGAAGCCGATGACGCTGTGCTCCTTCCAATCGCCGCGCCGTTCAGGCAGGGGCCGCCCGGCGGCATAATCGCGAGAGGCATAGAAGCCCGTGCCGAGACGGCCGATCTTGCGGCCGACCAGGTTCTCCTCGCCGCTGTCGAACGGCCGCAGCACCACGTCCGCCTCGCGCCGGCGCACGCTCGCCGGAAACGGATGGGTGATGATCTCGAGCTGGATATGATCGTGCGCACGCAGGAAGGCGGGCAGACGCGGCATCAGCCAATGCGAGGCCAGCGTCGCGCCGATCGACAGCTTGACGATGCCGCGCGCCTTGTGTCCTTTCGCCGCCACCGCGGTCTCCGCCCGTAGCGCCGCTGCCGCCATGGCCTCGGCGTGCTCGCGCAAGGTTCTGCCATCCGCGGTCAGCGCCAGGCCGTCGGCGGCGCGCGCCACCAATCGGGTGCCGAGCTGGGCTTCCAGCGCCGCGATCTTGCGGCTGACGGTGGGATGGCTGGTGTGCAGCCGGCGTGCAGCGGCGGTGAAGCTGCCGGTTTCGGCGACCGCGACGAAGGTCTTGCAAAGGTCCCAGTCCATCGGCCGCCCCGTTCATGTCTGAATGATCATCCGTTCATTATTGAACGGCATGGACGCGCCGTCCAACCTTATAGTGCAATCAAATCCGCAACACGGGCGGCGATCCGCCCGCGCGACAATCACCAGGAAACGCCTCGTCATCCGCCTGCCGGCGGAGCCGCGTTTCAGGAGGACATGATGGCGCTGCCCACTCCCTTGAAGAATTCGCTCGCGCTGCCCGTCGTCGGCTCGCCCCTGTTCATCGTCTCCGGGCCGGAGCTGGTGATCGCCCAGTGCAAGGCGGGCGTGGTCGGCTCCTTTCCCGCGCTCAATGCCCGTCCGGTCGAGAAGCTGGACGAGTGGCTGAGCCGCATCGAGGACGAGCTCGGCGAATACAAATCGCTCAATCCCGGCAAGAAGGTCGCCCCCTACGCCGTCAACCAGATCTGTCATGCCTCCAATGACCGGCTGATGAAGGACATGGAGACCTGCGTGAAGCACAAGGCGCCCATCATCATCACCTCGCTGCGTCCGCCGGCGGAGATCGTCGAAGCCGCGCATTCCTATGGCGGGCTGGTGTTCCACGACGTCATCAACGTCAAGCACGCGCGGAAAGCCGCCGAGCAGGGCGTCGACGGCCTGATCCTGGTCTGCGCCGGTGCCGGCGGACACGCCGGCACGCTGTCTCCCTTCGCGCTGGTGCGCGAGGTCAAGCAATGGTTCGACGGTGCCATTCTGCTGTCCGGTGCGATCAGCGACGGTTTTGGCATCGCCTCGGCGCTGACGCTGGGCGCCGATCTCGCCTACATGGGCACGCGCTTCATCGCGACGCAGGAAGCCAATGCCGAGGAAGCCTACAAGTCCGCGCTGACGCAGCACGCCGCGCACGACATCGTCTACAGCAACCTGTTCACCGGCGTGCACGGCAACTATCTCGGCCCCTCGATCGCCGCCGCAGGGCTGGACCCGGACAATCTCCCGGTCGCCGACAAATCGAAGATGAATTTCGGCTCCGGCGGCAACATGAAATCGAAAGCATGGCGCGACATCTGGGGATCGGGCCAGGGCATCGGCCAGATCACCGATGTCCCTCCGGTCGCCGAGCTCGTCGACCGCATGAAGCGTGAATTCGATCAGGCCCGGCAGGAATTCCTGATGCGCGCCAGCGCCTGACGGTTCAGACTGAAAGAAAAACAGGAGGACATCATGAAGCTGGCAGCCACAGTGATCGGCCTGTCCCTGCTGGCGCTCGCCGGCGGTGGCGCTCACGCCGAAGGCACGGACGAGATCCGGATCGGACAGACCCTGCCCTATAGCGGCCCGGCCTCCGGCTTCGGCGCAATCGGCCGGACGCAGGAGGCCTTCTTCGAGAAGGTCAATGCCGAAGGCGGCATCAACGGCCGCAAGGTCAAGTTCATCACGCTGGACGACGCCTATTCGCCGCCGAAGACGGTCGAGCAGACCCGCAAGCTGGTCGAGCAGGACGAGGTGCTGATGATGTTCGGCTCGCTCGGCACCGCCACCAACAGTGCCGTGCAGCGCTATTTGAACAGCAAGAAGGTGCCGCAATTGTTCGTGCTCTCGGGCGCGACCAAATGGGCCGACCCGCAGAAATATCCGTGGACCATGCCCGGCATGGCCGCCTATGAATCCGAGGGCGTGGTCTATGCCAAGCACGTGCTGCGGACCAAGCCCGAGGCGAAGATCGCCATCCTGTCCCAGAACGACGATTTCGGCCGCGACTATGTCGCCGGCTTCAAACGCGCGCTCGGCGCCAAGGCCGCGGGCATGATCGTCGCGGAAGCGACCTACGAGACCAGCGCGCCGACCATCAGCTCGCAGCTCTCGACCCTGAAGGCGTCGGGCGCCGACGTGCTGTTCGGCGTCGTGCTCGGCAAGTTCACCTCGCAGATGATCAAGGGCGTGGCCGAGATCGGCTGGAAGCCCGAGCTGTTCTTCGTGCCGACCTCGGCCTCGTCGATCTCGTTCCTCGAGCCGGCGGGGCTCGACAACGCCGTCGGCCTGATCTCGTCGAGCAACCAGAAGGACACGATGGACCCGCAATGGGCCAGCGATCCCGGCGTGAAGGAGTATTTCGCCTTCATGAAGCAATACATGCCGAACGCCGACCTTTCCAACTCCAACTACGCGGCCGGCTACCATTACGCGACGCTGCTGATGACGGTGCTGAAGGCGTGCAAGGACGATGTCAGCCGCGACAATATCATGCGTCAGGCCGCCTCGCTGAACGAGGTGAAGCTGCCGCTGCTGCTGCCGGGAATGTCGGTTACGACCGGCCCCGACGACTATCTGCCGTTCCAGCAGCTTCAGCTCCGGCGCTTCAACGGCAAGAGCTGGGTCGGCTTCGGCGACGTGCTGGACGATCGCTAGCCTCGAGCGGAACAAGGACAGACCATGATCATCAGCGGCGAGCGCCGGATCGGCTATGACGGGATCCAGGCGCGCATCAAACGCGCGGCGAGCGGGCTTCGCACCCTCGGCCTTGCCGAAGGCGCGCCGGTCGCCATGATGCTGCGCAACGATTTCGCCTTGTTCGAGGTGGTCGCAGCCTCGGCCGCACTCGGCAGCCCCGTGGTGCCGATCAACTGGCACCTGAAGGCCGAGGAGGTCCGCTACATCCTGATCGACAGCGGCGCGAAGATCCTGGTCTGCCACGCCGATCTGCTACCGCAAATTCGCAGCGGCGTTCCGGAGGATGTCAGCCTGCTCGTCGTGGCAACGCCGCCCGAACTGGCGGCGACCTTCGCGATTCCGCCCGAGCTGACCGGGGTTGCCGCGGGACTGGCCGATTGGGACCGCTGGCGCGACGGTCATCCGGAAATGCAGGAGCCGCCGCGCCGGGCGGCGGCGATGATCTACACCTCGGGGACCACGGGCATGCCCAAGGGCGTGCGGCGCATGCCGATGCAGCCCGAACAGGCGGCCGCCTCCGAGCGCGTCGGCGCGATCGCCTATGGCATCAAGCCGCGCGAGGGCCAGGTCGTGCTGATCAACGGGCCGATGTATCACTCGGCGCCGCACTCCTACGGCATGATGGCCTTCCGCAACGGCTGCACCATCGTCCTTCAGCCGCGCTTCGACGCCGAGGAGCTGCTGGCGCTGATCGAGCGCCACCGCGTGACGCATATCCACATGGTGCCGACCATGTTCGTGCGGCTGTTGCGGCTGCCCGAGGCCGTCAGACAACGCTACGATCTGTCGTCGCTGCGCTTTGTCGTGCATGGCGCCGCACCCTGCCCGCCCGAGATCAAGCGGGCCATGATCGAGTGGTGGGGACCTGTCATCAACGAGTATTTCGGCTCGACCGAGACCGGAATCCCGGTGTGGCACTCCGCCGAGGAAGCGCTGAAGAAGCCTGGCACGGTGGGCCGCGCCATCGAAGGCGGCATCGTCAAGATTTTTCGCGATGACGGCAGCCTCTGCGGCGCTGGCGAGGTCGGCGAAATCTACATGCGCCAGACCGCGGTGCCCGATTTCGACTATCACGGCAAGGCGCAGGCGCGGGCCGAGGCGGGGCGCGACGGCCTCGTCAGCGTCGGCGACGTCGGCTATCTCGACGAGGAGGGCTATCTGTTCCTGTGCGACCGCAAGCGCGACATGGTGATCTCGGGCGGCGTCAACATCTATCCCGCCGAGATCGAGAACGTTCTGATCGCGATGCCCGGCGTCCGCGACTGCGCCGTGTTCGGCATCCCCGACCCGGAATACGGCGAGCGGCTGTGCGCCTGCATCGAGCCCGACACCGGCACCCAGCTCTCCGCCAGTGCCGTGCAAGCCTGGCTGCGTGACCGGCTGGCCAATTTCAAGGTACCGAAGGAGATCCGGTTCCTGGATGCGCTGCCCCGCGAGGCGACCGGAAAGATCTTCAAGCGCAAGCTGCGCGATCCCTATTGGGCGGACCAGAGGGCGGCTGGGCCTTAGCCGCCCGCCGCCGCCCCCTCGCTGAAGCATCGCCGGCATATACCGTCCGAGCAGGGCCATATGCCGGCATTGCTCGGGTCATCGGCTTTTGGCGGCTAGCGAAACCGTATAGCTTCGACCAGAGGAAACGCCGCGAAGAACGGCCACGAGGTCGCGCATGCTGGACAGGACGAAGGATATTTCCGTCGCCGCGCAGAGCTGGCTCGACGCGTTCGAGCACACGCTGGGCAAGAGCGATCCCCCCGCGCTGGCCGCCCTCTTCGTCGCCGACAGCTTCTGGCGCGATGTGCTGGCGCTGAGCTGGAACCTGCAAACGCTCGCGGGCCGCGAAGCGATTGCGCCAGCGCTGGCGGCGCTCGCGCCCAAGGCGGCACCGGCCAGGTTCGAGATCGCCCCCAACCGCGCGCAGCCCCGCAAAGTGACGCGTGCCGGCACCAGCAGCATCGAAGCCATCTTCAATTTCGAAACCGCGATCGGGCGCGGCAGCGGCATCATCAGGCTCGTACCTGACAGCACCGACGGCGACCGCCTCAAGGCATGGACGCTGCTCACCGCGCTCGACGAATTGAAGGGCTTCGAGGAGCAGCTCGGCACCTCGCGCCCGCGCGGCCAGGCTTACTCGCGCGATTTCCGCGGGCCGAACTGGCTCGATCTGCGCAACGCCTCGCGCGACTACGCCGACCGCGATCCGGCCGTGCTGGTGGTCGGCGGCGGCCAGGCCGGGCTCGCGATCGCAGCGCGGCTGAAGCAGTTGCAGGTCGACACGCTGATCGTCGATCGCGAGACGCGGGTCGGCGACAACTGGCGCAAGCGCTACCACGCGCTGACATTGCACAACCAGGTGCAGGTCAATCACCTGCCCTACATGCCGTTTCCGCCGAACTGGCCGACCTACATTCCCAAGGACAAGCTCGCCAACTGGCTCGAGGCCTATGTCGACGCCATGGAGCTGAATTTCTGGACCGGCACCGAGTTCGAAGGCGGCAGCTATGACGAGGCCAGAGGTCACTGGACGGTGACGCTGCGCCGCGCCGACGGCAGCACGCGGACCATGCATCCGCACCACGTGATCATGGCGACCGGCGTCAGCGGCATTGCCAACATTCCGGACATTCCGACGCTCGAAAATTTTAGGGGTACGCTGCTGCATTCCAGCCGCTACGAGGACGGCGAGAACTGGACCGGCAAGCGCGCGATCGTCATCGGCACCGGCAACAGCGGGCACGATATCGCGCAGGATCTCTATTCCAGCGGCGCCGAGGTGACGCTGGTGCAGCGTTCGCCCACGCTCGTCACCAATATCGAGCCGTCGGCGCAGCTCGCTTATGCCACCTACAATGAAGGCACGCTCGAGGACAACGACCTGATCGCCGCCTCGATGCCGACGCCGCTGGCGAAGAAGACGCATGTGATGCTGACGGAGCAGTCGAAGCAGCTCGACAAGGATCTGCTCGACGGCCTCGCGCGCGTCGGCTTCAAGCTCGACTTCGGCGAGGACGGCACAGGGTGGCAATTCAAGTATCTCACCCGCGGCGGCGGCTATTATTTCAACGTCGGCTGCTCCAATTTGATCGTCGAGGGCAAGGTCAAGCTTAGGCAGTTCGACGACATCGAGAGCTTTGTCGCTGACGGCGCGCGGATGAAGGACGGCTCGACCATTGCGGCCGACCTCATCGTGCTCTCGACCGGCTACAAGCCGCAGGAATATCTGGTGCGAAAGCTGTACGGCGATGCCGTCGCCGACCGCGTCGGCCCGATCTGGGGCTTTGGCGACGGGTTTGAGCTGCGCAACATGTATGCGCGCACGAAACAGCCCGGCCTGTGGTTCATCGCCGGCAGCCTCGCGCAGTGCCGCATCAACTCGAAATATCTCGCGCTGCAGATCAAGGCGATCGAGGAAGGGATTTTGGGCGGGGCATAACCACAAACGTCATTCCGGGGCGCGCGTCAGCGCGAGCTATGATGCGCAATTGCGCATCTGAGAATCCATCTATCCGCAAGAGATGCCGTACAATGGATTCCGGGTTCACGCTTCGCATGCCCCGGAATGACAATGAGGAGAGACCCATGCCAGCCATTCTCGGCAGCGGCGAGCACCGCTATCGCGTCGTCGACAATTTCGCGAAACTGCCCGACGGCTGGCAGCTCAGCGACGTCGCCTCGGTCGCGGTCGACAGCAAGGACCGCGTCTACGTCTTCAACCGCGGCGCCCATCCGATGGTGGTGCTGGACCGCGAGGGCAATTTCCTGCGCAGCTTTGGTGAAGGCCTGTTCTCGCGCGCGCACGGCCTGCACATCGATGCCGACGACAATCTCTATTGCACCGATGACGGCGACCACACAGTGCGCAAATGCACCACCGACGGCAAGGTGCTGCTGACCATCGGCATCCCTGCCAAGCCTGCGCCGTTCATGAGCGGGGAACCGTTCCACCGCTGCACCCATACCGCCCTGTCGCCGAAGGGCGAGATCTACGTCTCCGACGGCTATGGCAATGCGCGCGTGCACAAGTTCACCCCCGACGGCAGGTTGATCAAGAGCTGGGGCGAGCCCGGCACAGATCCCGGCCAGTTCAACATCGTGCACAATATCGCCACCGACGCCGACGGCTGGGTCTATGTCGCCGACCGCGAGAACCATCGCGTCCAGGTGTTCAATGGCGAAGGCGCGTACGAGACGCAGTGGAATAATCTGCACCGCCCTTGCGCGCTGTGCTGCTGCGGCGGGGCCAAGAGTCCGACCTTCGTGATCGGCGAGCTCGGCCCCGGCCTGGCCGTCAATCGCAAGGTGCCCAATCTCGGGCCGCGGCTGTCGATCGTGGACGCCAAGGGCAAACGCGTCGCGCGGCTCGGCGGCGAGGACGGACCGGGTGTTGCGAGCGGAAAATTCCTGGCACCGCACGGCATCGCGCTGGACTCGAAGGGCGACATCTATGTCGGCGAGGTCGGCGTCACCGACTGGAAGACGAGCTTTCCGGACGAGGAGATGCCGGCCGTCGTGCGCGCCAGCAGGTGCTTGCAGAAGCTGGAGCGGGTACGGGAGTAGCAGTCACGGCAACGTGCGACGAACGGGGCTGACGGTTCCCCGCCGCCGGTCTGCCCTGAGCGGGATCGCGGCTTTTTGAGCGCTTTTGCCACCCCGGCGCCGCATTGCATGCGCCTGAATAAGTCGCTCAACGGGCTTCACAATCCCGTCACGCTGCATGTAGTATGTCAGGACATGCTGCTTCGCAGCGTATATTGGAGGCCGGGAGCGTTACTTGAACGCACATGTCTCGCAAGGCAGTTGGCCGGTGTTGGTGCTGAATGCGGACTTCCGGCCGCTGAGTTACTACCCGCTGTCTCTCTGGTCGTGGCAGGACGCGATCAAGGCGGTGTTCCTCGACCGCGTCAACATCGTCGCCCACTACGATCAGGCGGTCCACAGTCCCACGCTGCAGATGCAGTTGCCGAGCGTCGTCTCGCTCAAATCCTTCGTTAAGCCGACCACCCATCCGGCCTTCACCCGGTTCAACGTCTTCCTGCGCGATCGTTTCGCCTGCCAATATTGCGGCTCGCCCGAAGACCTCACCTTCGATCACATCATCCCGCGCAGCAAAGGCGGCCAGACCACCTGGGAGAACGTGGTCGCGGCATGCTCGCCCTGTAACCTGCGCAAGGGCAATCTGACGCCGGCACAGGCCAAGATGTTTCCGCGCCAGAACGCGTTTGCCCCGACCGTGCACCAGCTGCACCGCAACGGCCGGCTGTTTCCGCCGAACTACCTGCACGACAGCTGGCTCGACTATCTTTACTGGGATACGGAGCTGGATCCGTAGGAGTCGAAGCCGGCGCCCTCGATCGCGTTGCTTGATATCACATCGCGAGAGGACACCGCACTCAACCCAGGCCGTCCAAAGACTCGCGAGCCCTGTAAAACAGCGCCGCGAGACATCGGCCGACATCGCTATCTCCGCGCCTGCTCCATTTCGATCTGATAGACGGAAATGCGGTCGATCTCGAATGCGACGCTCGTTGGCGATTCCGCGTCGACCTGACTGACGCCGGGAAAGAACTTCGATCCGATCGCGAGATTGACGATCATGTACATGGGATCGTCGAAGCCGATCGGCACCTCGATGTCGGACACCGGCTTGCGGTCGATGAAATAGACCAGGCGGTCCTCCTGCCACAGCACACCGTAATTGTGGAATGCGCTGGAGGCGTCGCCGACCGCGAAATCGAAGCCGCAGGACTGGATCTTCTGGGTCGCGGGAATCCGCCAATGCGTCGTCATCACGAGATCGCCCGGCCGCTCGCCGCGGCCTTCCAGCACGTCGACCTCCGGCGGCCAGCCGCCGTCGTCCGCCAGCATCCAGAACGCCGGCCATACCGCATGGCCGACCGGCACCTTGGCGCGAATTTCGAAGTAGCCGTGCTTCTGGGCGAACGTACCCTGGGTCGTCAGGATGCCCGAGATGTACTCGTTGTTGAACAGCACCGGTTTCAATTCCGGCGGCGTGCGGCTGGCGACGATCGACAGCACGCCGTCCTTCACCTTGAACGGATCGAGTCCGAGCGGCGCCGCCGCGCGCCCCGCATAGCGCGGATCGACATAGATCTGCTGCTCGCCATTGGCGCTGGTCTTGCGCTTGAAGTCGGAGCCGTCGCCGCCCCAATAGCGCGCCTCCGGCCAGGCCGCTCCGCCCGCATAATGCGGAACCCAGCGGCCGCTCGACAGCGGATGCTCGTCAAAATCCTCGCTGAACGTCCGGCGCAGCGGCAGGAACACCAGCGAGGCCGGATTGACCTCATCCAGCCGGCGACACGCGATGGTGGAAGGATCGGTCGTGACCTGCAGCGACATGCTCGCCGGCGCGCCATCGAGCTCGTCCCGGGCAGGGCACGGCGCAGCCAGCACGCCGAGGCCGATCGCAACCAGAGCGCCCCTCGTCCAAAGGTCGATCATCACCGCACCCGACGATGCCACGACATGCGCGCAGGTTAGCTCAGCCGTCTTCGCGCAGGCAACCGCAGCATCCAACGCCGGCGGGCGATTTGGAAAGCACTTCTCCCGCTTTCCCACCGCCTCGAGGTTGGCGAGGCTATCCCCGCTGCAGGGCTAGCGTCACGCCGCCGAGCGTGAGCGCCATCGCCGTCCATTCGCGCCAGCCCAGCGGCTCGCCGAGAATGATCGCGGCGGAGACCACGCCGATCACGGGCACGATCAGCATGCCGGTCGAGGCTGTGGTCGGCGGCAGACGGCGCAGTGTCTCGAACCAGGTGACGTAGCAGACGCCCATCGGCACCAGTGTCATGTAGACGAAGCAGCCGAGCCCCAGCGGGCTGATCGCGGTGACGTCGGGACGCTCGAACAGCATGCCGAGAACCAGCATCGTGCCGCAGCCGAGCCCGACCTGCCAGGCAACGACGACCAGCGGCGGCATCGGCAGCGGCTTGCGGTTGAGCACGTTGCCGAGCGCGAACAGGATGGCGCAGAGCAGCGCCAGCGTGATCCCGACCAGCTTGTCGGGGCCGAACGTGAAGCCGTTGCCGCTCAGGAGCAGCGTGACGCCGGCAATACCGAGGACGAGCCCGAAGATGTCCCGCAGGCCCGGCCGCGCGTGCAGCACCGGCCAGGCGAACAGCATCGCCCAGATCGGCATGGTGTAGGCGAGCAGAGCGCCTTCGCTCACCGTCACATATTTCATCGCGACCGTGCCGAGCCCCATCCAGGCAAAGACATTGGTGAAGGTCGCGAACACCAGCCGCGGGATGGCCTCGCGCGGAACGGCGAACGACTCCTTCCGGCTCAGCACCAGAGTACCGAGAATGAGCGAGGCGCAGACGCCCGCAAGCCCGCGCGCGAACAGAGGCGGCCATTGCTGGAGCAGCAGCTTCATCAGCGGCCAGTTCAACGCCCAGCCGAAGGCCGTCACGCAGAGGCAGAGAGAGCCGATCGTCCTGTCGCGTCGTGCCGGGTCCATCACCAGCGCTTAGCAGCCAGGCGCGGCCCGCTCCACCTCGGCTGGCGCATGCGGGCCATCACGGTGCGGGGAACCTGAGGCCGCCCTGCCCGTTCAGAGTCAACGCCAGGCGCACTCGCATGCACGTTCCGCGAACGCGTCGTCGGCCGCAAATCGAAACAGGGGAAGACCCATGCCCGCAACCGAGAGCGATCACGTCTACAAGATCCTGGACCTCGTCGGATCGTCCGAGACCTCGATCGAGGACGCGATCAAGAACGCGATCAGCCGCGCCGCCAAGACCGTTCGCGAGATGAAATGGTTCGAGGTGGTGCAGACCCGCGGCCACATCGAGAACGGTGCCGTACGTCATTACCAGGTGACGCTGCGCGTCGGCTTCACGCTGGAGGGATGACGGCGGGCGCATCGCGGCGATCGGGCTCCACCCCGGATTTGTCGCCGGCGGTCCGACGGGATATGAGTCCGACCGGGCCGGACACCAGGCCCGCTCGCGAGTGCCGCCGTGACCGATGCCATCAAGCTCGTCCTTTTCGACATGGACAATGTCCTCTGCACCTACGACAGGCCGACGCGTGTCGCCTATCTGGCAGAGCTTGCGGGGACCAGCAGCGAGGCCGTCCACGCGGCGATCTGGGGCAGCGGATTCGAGCTGCTCGGCGATTCCGGAGCGCTCGCCGCCACCGACTATCTGCAAGGCTTTGGGACACGCATCGGCTATCCCCTCTCGCGCGCGGAGTGGGTGGAGGCGCGGCGCCGTTCAATGCGGGCGGACCGCGCGATGCTGGAGATTGTCGCCCGCTTGCGGCAGACCGTCGATGTCGCCGTCCTGACCAACAATACCACGCTGGTCGCCGACCACATCGACATGCTGCTGCCGGAGCTGCGTTCGCTGTTCGGCTCCCGTATCTACACCTCGGCCCAGTTCAAGACGGCCAAGCCGGACCCGGACTGCTATCGCCGCTGCCTGTCCGAGCTACAGGTGGCGCCCGGGGCCGTTCTCTTCATCGACGACCTCGCGCAGAATGTCGCCGGTGCGAAGGAAGCCGGTCTCCTGGCACATCAGCACACCACGCCAGAAGCTCTCAGGCAGGCACTCTCGAAGCACGGCCTGCTCGAGGCGTCCTGAGCGGACGCCGGGTCATTCAAGCTGCGCGCCGCGCCGCTCGGGGACAAGCGCGAGCAGCGCTACGACATCGAGCAGGTAGAGCAGCGCCAGAGCAGCGATCGCCGTCGGAAAGCCGTAGGACGCGCTGATCATGCCGACCACCAGCGGACCGAAACCGGCGACCGCGCGACCGATATTGAAGAACACGTTTTGCGCGGTCGCCCGCGAGGCGGTCGGATAGAGCTCGCTCATCAGCGCGCCATAGCCGCCGAGCATGCCGTTGACGAAGAAGCCCATCACGGCTCCGCCGACCAACAGCGCCGTTGCCGCGGTCAACTGCGAATAGACCGTCACCATGAAGGCCGCGCCCAGCATGTAGACCAGGAACGCAGGGCGTCGGCCGAAGCGATCGGCCGCATGACCAAACAGAAAGATGCCGAGCGCCATGCCGGCAATGGTGACGGAAGTCCAGATCGCCGATTGGGTGAGGCCATAGCCGAACCGCGTCGAGAGATAATTCGGCAGCCAGATCATGATGCCGTAATAGCCGAAATTCTGCACCGAACAGAGGATGACCATCGCCAGGCTGATTTTCGCCGTCTGTCTGTCGGCCACCAGCGCGCGAAGCGAGGCGATGGCGTCCGTCGTCGTGCCTCTCCGTGCCAGGAAGATGTCCGGCTCATGCAGCCTGCGTCGGATCACATAGGCAGCGAGAGCCGGAAACAAACCAAGCGCGAACATGCCGCGCCAGCCGATGAGGGGCAGGAGCAGCGGCGTCACCAGCGCCGCAGTGAGCACACCGAATTGCCAGCCGAGACCGACATAAGAGGTCGCTCGCGCCCGCTTGTCCGACGGCCAGGCCTCGGCGACCAGCGCCATGCCGATGCCGAATTCGCCGCCGAGCCCGACGCCTGCGATGGCTCGGTAGATCATGAGATCCCAATAGCCCTGAGCCAACGCGCATAGTCCGGTGAAGACCGCGAACAGAACGATGCTCCAGGTCAGGACGCGGACCCGCCCGAGCCGGTCAGACAACAGGCCGAATATGAAGCCGCCGAGCACCGCGCCGACCAGCGTTGCAGTCACCAGCGAGGCGGCCTGCGGCTGCGTCAGATGAAGATCTTTCGAAATCGCCGTCAGCATGAAACCAAGGATGAGAAGATCGAACCCATCCATGCCGTAGCCCAGCGCAGATCCCCACAGTGCCCTGCGCGCATCAGCGCCGACGTCAGTGCTTCGGCTCGAAAGCGGCTGCGCTTCAGCCGTGGTGAGACCGGCGTCCTGCATCTGGCTCCCGTTTTCCTCCCGGCACCGATCCCTTCGCCTGCCGGCGTCAGGCCAAATGACACGCCACGAAGTGCCCGCCCGCCCCTTCCTTCAGCACGGGCGCGCTTTCGGCGCAGCGCGGCTGGGCGATCGGACAGCGGGTGTGGAAATGGCAGCCGGACGGCGGCTTCATCGGACTCGGCACGTCACCCTTGAGGCGGATGCGCTCACGCTTGAGTTTTGGATCGGGCACCGGCACCGCCGACAGCAACGCCCTGGTGTAGGGATGCTGCGGATTGCGGTAGAGATCGCTGGCCTTCGCCAGCTCGACGATGCGGCCGAGATACATCACCGCGACGCGGTCGGAGATGTGCTCGACCACAGAGAGGTCGTGCGCGACAAAGAGATAGGTGAGGTTCAGCTCGGCCTGGAGATCTTCCAGCAGGTTGATGACCTGGGCCTGGATCGACACGTCGAGCGCGGAGACCGGCTCGTCGCAGACGATCAGCTTCGGCTCGACCGCGAGTGCCCGCGCGATCACGATGCGCTGGCGCTGACCGCCGGAGAACTCGTGCGGGTAGCGCCGCATGTGCTCGGCCTTGAGTCCGACCTTGACCAGCAGGCTAGCGACACGCTCTTCGCGCTCCTTGGCCGAGGATCCGAGTTTGTGGATGATCAGCGCCTCGCCGAGGATCGCACCGACCGTCATGCGCGGATTGAGCGAGGCGAACGGGTCCTGGAACACCAGCTGCATGTTCCGCCGCATCGCCCGCAGATCGTCGCCGCCAAGCTTGCGCACGTCCTGGCCGTCGAAAGTGACCTCGCCGTCGGTCGGCTCGATCAGGCGCAGCACGCAGCGCCCCGTGGTCGACTTGCCGCAACCGGATTCGCCGACGAGACCGAGCGTCTCGCCGCGATTGACCGAGAACGACACGCCGTCGACCGCATAGACGGTCCCGACCTGGCGCGACAACAGGCCGCCGAGCACGGGGAAATGTTTCTTCAGGCCGCTGACGCGCAGCAGGGGTTCGCTCATGACGCGCCTCCCAGGCTAGTATCTCCCAGATGACAGGCCATGCGATGGCCGGGTGCGATCTCGCGCAGCAGCGGCTCCTTCTCGGTGCAGACGTTCATGGCGAACTTGCAGCGCGGCGCAAAGCGGCAGCCGACCGGCGGGTTGATCAGGATCGGCACCGAGCCGCCGATCGCCTCGAGCCGCGTCTTGTGCTCGCTGTCGAGGTCGATGCGCGGGATCGAGCGGATCAACCCTTGCGTATAGGGATGGCGGGGATCGCCGAACAGCTCGTCGACGCCCGCCTCCTCGACCACCTTGCCGGCATACATCACGACGACGCGCTGCGCGGTCTCGGCGACGACGCCCATGGCATGGGTGATCAGCATCACCGCCATGCCGAAGCGCTCCTTCATGTCCTGCAGGAGGTCGAGGATCTGCGCCTGGATGGTGACGTCGAGCGCGGTGGTGGGCTCGTCGGCGATGATCAGCTTCGGCTTGCAGGCGAGCGCCATCGCGATCATCACGCGCTGGCGCATGCCGCCGGAGAACTGGTGCGGATAATTGTGCACGCGGCCTTCGGCGTTGGGGATCTGCACCAGCTTCAGCATCTCGATGGTGCGGTCGAGCGCCTGCTTCTTGGTCACGGCCTCGTGCCGGCGCAGGCTCTCGGCGATCTGTTCGCCGATAGTGAGCACCGGGTTGAGCGAGGTCATCGGCTCCTGGAAGATGAAGCCGATTTCCTTGGCCCTGATCTCGTCGAGCTGGTTGCTGGTCAGCGGCACCAGATCGCGGCCCTCGAAGATGATCTGCCCCGCCGCGATACGGCCCGGTGGCATTGCGATCAGCTTCAGGATCGACATCGCGGTGACGGTCTTGCCGCAGCCGGATTCGCCGACCACGCAGAGCGTCTCGCCCCGGTTGATGGAGATGTCGACACCGTCGACGGCCTGCAAAATGCCGTCGTCGGTGGAGAAATGGGTTTTCAGTCCTTTGATCTCGAGCAGCGGCGCCATCAGATCACCCGTCGCGCATCGAGCGCGTCACGCAGACCGTCGCCGATGAAGTTGATCGCGACCACCGCGATGAAGATCGCGCCGCCAGGAAACAGCGCCCAATGCGGGCCGATGTCGAGGAAGTCCTTGGCATCATACAGCAGCCGGCCCCAGGTCGGCGTATCCGGCGGGAAACCGAGGCCGAGGAAGGACAGTGTCGATTCCGCGATGATCGCGGCGGCAACGTCGATGGTGCCGGCGATGATCACCGGGCCGAGCGCATTGGGCAGGATATGCCGCACCACCTGCCGCACCGGGCTGGCGCCGAGCGCCCGCGCAGCCTCGACGAACTCCTTCTCGCGGATCGACAGGAACTGGGCGCGCACGAGCCTCGCGACCGGCATCCAGCGCAGGCCGCCGATCACCAGCACGATCAGGATGAAGATGCCGCCTTCGGGCCCGAACACCTGCTTCAGCCCGTCGCGGAACAGATAGATCAGCAGCAGCAGCAGCGGCAGCTGCGGCAGCGACAGGAACAGGTCGGTGAGCCACATCAAGCCGTGCCCGAGCGCACCGCGCGACATGCCGGCGAGCGCGCCGATCAGCGTGCCGATGAAGACCGAGACCAGCATCGCGGCGAGGCCGACCGCGAGCGAGATGCGGCCGCCATAGATCATGCGCGCCAGGATGTCCTGACCGAGATCGTCGGTGCCGAAGGGATGGGCGAGCGAGGGCCCTTGCAGGCCCGCGACGATGTCGATGTCGCTCATCTTCACACGCCAGAGGAAGGGCCCGAGCAAGACGGCCAGAATGAGAACAAGCAGCAAGAAGGCGCTGACCACGGCGAGCTTGTGGCGGCTATAGCGCCGCCACGTCTCGCGCCAGGGCGAATAGACGCGCCGCTCAGCGGAAGGAGATGCGAGGGTCAAGCCAGCCATACAGGATGTCCGCGATGAGATTGAACAGCACGACCAGGCACGCGAAGACGAAGGTGACGGCCATCACCACCGGCGTGTCGTTGGACAGGATCGAAGAGATCAGCAGCGAGCCGATGCCGGGGATGCGGAAGATCTGCTCGGTGACGATGGCGCCGCCGAACACCGCGGGGATCTGCAAGGCGATCAGCGTCACGACCGGGATCATGGCGTTGCGCATCACGTGCTTGACGATGACCTTGGCCTGGCCGAGGCCCTTGGCGCGCGCCGTGGTGACGTAGTCGAGCCGGATCACGTCCAGCATCGCCGAGCGCACGAAGCGCGTCATCGACGCCGCCTGGAACAGGCCTAGCACGGCCACCGGCATGATCGCCTGGCGGATCATTTCGAGCACCCAGCGGATGCCGGTCGCCTTGATGTCGGTGGTGTAGACGAACGGCAGCCAGTCCAGCGTGACCGAGAAGATCAGGATGAACAGGATGCCAGTGAAGAAGGTCGGCAGCGAGAAGCCGACGAAGGCGAGCGTGTTGGCGATCTGGTCGAACAGCGAGTACGGCTTGGTCGCGGCATATACGCCGACCGGGATCGCGATCAGCAGCGCGAGGATCTGCGCCGAGCCGATCACAAAGAGCGTGGTCGGCAGGCGCTGCAGGATCAGCTTGTCGACGTCCATCCGGCTGACGAAGGAGAAGCCCCAGTCGCCGTGCAGCATGGCGTTGAGCCAGTGGACGTAACGGAGGTAGATCGGGTCGTCGAGGCCGAACTTGGCCCGAAGTGCGGCCTGCACTTCGGGCGGGACGTTCGGGTTCGTCGCCAGTTCGGAGAAGGGATCGCCGGGCGCTAGCGCCAGCACGAAGAACAGCACGGCCGAGATTCCGAGCAGGCTCGGAATCGCGATCAGCAGGCGACGCAGGACATACTGACTCATGGGGAAATATCCCGATTACGCCCGCGTGATCACGCCTCCCGGTACCAGTCGAACAGGTTGTCGGTTTCGTTGGCCCAGCCGCTGATGATACAGACGAGGTTATTGGCTGCGGCTTCCACCTTGAGGCGATGCTGCACGGGGATGAACACGACCTCCTGGATCAGGAGGTCATTGGCCTTGATGTAGAGCTCGGCGCGCTTGATCGGGTCCATTTCGCCCTCCGCCGCTGCGATGATCGCATCATAGTCCTTGTTGACCCAGCGCGGATAATTCGTGCCCTGCCACTTGTTTTCCTTGGTCGCCACCCTGTCCGACGTGTAGCGGCGCATGTGCTGCGACGGATCCGGCTGGCTCATCGGGATCTGGAACATCTCCAGGTCCGCGTAGAACTTCGGATAGGTGTCGGGATTGCCGACGTCCGAGGAGAAGAACACCGAGGCGACGACTGATTTGAGTTCGACTTCGATGCCGGCCTTCTGGCAAGCCTGCTTGACGATGGCCTGGGTCTTCTGGCGCGGGCCGTTGATCGAGGTCTGGTACAGAAGCTTCAGCTTCTTGCCGTCCTTTTCGCGGATGCCGTCCGCGCCCGGCTTCCAGCCGGCGTCGTCGAGGAGTTTCGCCGCCTTCTCGACGTTGAATTCCCAGGTGTTGTTCTTGGACACGAACTTCTCGGGCCCGTTCAGGAAATTGGCGGTGGTGCGGCCGGCGCGGCCGTAGATCGCCTTCTTGACCGACTCGCGATCGACCAGCATCGCAAGCGCCTTGCGCACGGCCGGGTCGGAGAACAGCGGGTGCTTGGTCTTCATCGAGGAGCGCTCGCCATCGACCTCGGTATTGGGGTCGGTGAAATTGAGCGCGATGAACTCGGTGTCGCCGCCCACGGCGTAGACGGCCTTGCCCTTGCCGCCCTTCTCCAGGCGCAGCAGCACATCGTCTTCGACCTGGATGTTATAGCCGAAATCGTATTCGCCGGTCTGGATCACCGCGCGCGCGGCCGAAACGGCGTCGCCGCCGCCCTTCATTTCGAGCGTGTCGAAGTAGGGGCGGTTCGGCATGTGGTAATCGGGATTGATCACGCCGCGCACGAGATCGCCGGGCTTGAACTCCACGAATTTGTAGGGACCGGTGCCGACCGGCGACAGGTTGTTCGGAGCCTCGCGGGATTTGGCGCCTTTGTAGTCCGCAAAAAGATGCTTGGGGATGATGGTATTGGGAGCGCCGACGAAAGCATCGGCCCAGAAGGGCGTCGGCTTGTTGAAGACGATGCGCACCGTGAGATCGTCGATCTTCTCGACCTTGATGTCGCGGTAGGTGCCGATGGTGACGGCTGCGGTCGCGGGATCGCTGGCATATTCCCAGTTGAACACGACGTCGTCGGCGGAGAACGGCTTGCCGTCGTGCCATTTGACGCCGGGCTTGAGCTTCCAGGTCACCGATTTGCCGTCAGCGGCGAGCCCGCCATTCTGGAGCGAGGGAATCTCCGCCGCCAGAACCAGCTTCATGTTGCCTTCGGGATCCCAGGACGCGAGCGGTTCGTAGAACAGGCGCGAGCCGTCCTGGTCCTTGGTGCCGGTGGCGAAATGCGGATTGAGCAGGGTCGGGCCCTGCCACCACAGCAGCTTCAGCGCACCGCCGCCGCCACGCTTGGTCGGCTTGTAGGTCGAGGCGCCCGCGGCCATGGCGACGCCGCCGAGCGCGAGGATCTGGTTGGCGAGGGGCGCGGTGAGACCGACCGCGGCCATGCGCTTGATGAAGGCGCGGCGATCCATCCGCCCGTCCTTCACCTGACCGATCATCGAACGCAGTTCTTTATCCAGCATGGTTGTCCCCCGTCTGGTTCCCATCGTGATGAAGACGGTCGACAAGAGCGGCCGCCCAATTTGCTGGCAGTAGATGGCACACCGAATGGGGGGCGCGTCAACTGGGACCGTGTGTATGCAAACGGTCTTCTGGCTGTCTGTTGGGCAAAACCGTGTTCTGCAGCCCATCTGTTCGGCAATCCAGCATCAAAACATGCCGGATTGCACGCTGCACTGCGGAAAATTTGTTCGTGGGATCAGACGAAGTATCGAGGCGAAATTCTACGCCACGGACATGGTGAGCGGCGGCTCGACGTGATCCGGCAGCGGACAGACATACGGTGTCCTCGCCGTCCGCTTCTTCAGGTCGGCCTTCGCCGCCTTGATCAGCTCCGGATCCGTCAGCGCCTTGATGCCGAGACCGGCCATCGCCTTGGCCGCCTGCACCATGGCCTTGTGGGCGTGCGAACTCTTACCCTGCGCCACCACCTGCCAGGTGTGGAAGGGCGTGCCGATTGCAACTGTGGGTGCGTGCACCTGCACGGTCGGCACCACCCAGCTGACGTCGCCGACGTCGGTCGAACCGACCAGCGGGTTGCGCTTGGCATCGAGCGGCACCAGGAAATCGGCCAGCGGCCTATCCGTCGGCTCCATGCCGATCGCGTAGTAGACGGACGCGATGTCCTTGTCGCTCAGCGTCGCGCGGATCTGGCTGGCAAAGCTCTTGTCCGCGTCATCGAAATGCGGCGGCCCGAGCTCTTCCATGACCCGGTGCAGTGCCTGTTCCAGCGGCGCGTTCGGCAGGATGTTGGAGACCGCGGAAATGATCTTCATCTCCACCTTGGTCTCGGTCATCAGCGCCGCGCCCTCCGCGATCTTGCTCACGCGCCCGACCAGCTCGTTCATGCCGGGCAGATCACGCGCGCGGATCGAATAGCGCACCCGCGCATGGGCCTGCACCACGTTCGGCGCGATGCCGCCGGTATCGAGCAGCGCATAGTGGACGCGCGCGTCGCTCGGCATGTGCTCGCGCATGTAGTTCACGCCGACATTCATCAATTCCACCGCGTCGAGCGCGGAACGGCCGAGATGCGGCGAGGCCGCCGCATGCGAGGTGCGGCCGGTGAAGATGAAGTCCGCGCGCGTGTTGGCGAGCGAGGGCGTCACCGCGACTTCCCAGAAGCTGTGCGGATGCCAGGTGATGGCGATGTCGGCGTCCTCGAACGCGCCGGAACGCACCATGAAGGCCTTTGCGGCGCCGCCCTCTTCAGCCGGGCAGCCGTAATAGCGCACGCGGCCGGGCACCTTGTTCTCGGCGAGCCAATCCTTCATGGCGGTCGCGGCGAGCAGTGCGGCGGAACCGAGCAGGTTGTGACCGCAGCCATGACCATGGCCGCCGGTTTCGACGGGGCGATGCTCGGCGACACCCGCCTCCTGGCTGAGGCCCGGCAGCGCGTCGTATTCACCCATGAAGGCAATGACCGGACCGCCCTCGCCCCACTCCCCCATCACCGCGGTCGGAATGCCGGCGACGTTCTCGGTGACGCGGAAGCCCTGATGGCGCAGCTCGGCGAGGTGCTCGGCGGCGGACCGCGCCTCGGTGTAGCACACCTCCGGCATGCCCCAGACCCTGTCGCTGAGGTCGATGAAACGCGCCTTGATCGTGTCGACGCCACGCCAGATGTCGCTGCGGTTGTCCATGCTTGTCGTCCGTGATCCCTGGTCAAACGAAGCGACAATGGTTAGCAGCTTAGGTAGGAGCCGCCTAGCAGGGGCAGGGACACCAGCCATGCGGCCCAGCAGGGTCTCACGGCGCGGTCCAAGGCGACTGGCCGCACACACCACCGCACCACTACATTCTCGGCCTCGACAGCGCGTCTTTACTGACAAACAGGAGACGCCGGCGGAAGGCCGTCGGGCTCTCTGCAACCAGCACCCCCTTCAGAGATTGTAGACCGCCTGCAAAGAAGGGCTCCCGAAGCTCATTGCCGTGAACCTCGGTCCACTCCGGTATCTGCAATCCGTACACGCGCGCAAGGTGCTCCGCCACTGCCGCTGCATAGGCGTCGTGTACAGGGTCGATCGATGCAGGTCGTTCTTCGATGGCCTGCTGGCGCGCGTGCGGGTTCATGTAGAACCAATCGAGAAATTCGCGAAGCGACGGGTCGAACTTCTGCTCGCCAGCTCGTACGCGGCGAACGACATCACTTAGCGTCGCGGGCTTCTTGCTGAACAGGCTCATGACTGGCTCGCCGGAGGCGTGTGATCGTCTTCCGTTCCATTTTCGAGATTTGAGAAAATCTCCTCGAGACCTAACCGGGTCTTGGGTTCAAGCATATTCTGCGGATAGAATTTTTCGACCAATGTCAGTGCATCCCGGCTGTTCTTGACGCCTATCGCGCGTGCGAGGAGCTTGATGTCGTCGATGTCCGAGTTCGTTTCCACACCGCCGACACGCATCGCCCGGCATTTCATGGCAAACAAGTATTCCGGTCTGGCGGTGTAGACGCGGAGGCCTGGCTGATCCTCGGTGGGGTAGGTCTTAAATAGGGCCTTCACGTCTGGATCCGCGTCTCTCTTGCTCAACCACCCCTTCACTCCGTCGTTCAACCAGTTCTCGTCCCAGCCGAACTCCTCCGCCATCTCGACCGCAAGCCTCTTGATGAAATCCTTGTTGCCTTCGAACACCGCGTCGACGTCCCCGGTGTTGATCTGCCGGTTCAAGGTCAGTAGGAGGGCCGATCCGCCATAGATTACGATTTCGACGGTACGGCCTGCGGCGTAGGCCCGGCGGCCAAGCTCGGTCAGCGCATTTTCCAGAGTCAACCGATCGAAATTCTTGTCATCGCTCATGGCTTGTTCCACAGATGAGGAACGATACGCCTGCCACATGGGACCGACAATGTCTTTTCGAGCGAGCGCCGAGACTTACCAGGTGCGCCTGCTCCAGAATTTCTGCATTTCGCGGCCGGTCCACGCACGGCGGTCTTTAAAGAGAGACGTTCGCGGCATAGATTGTCTCTGATTTCACGCGGCACTTCTCGCGCTAGAGGCATGTCAAGCGCCAAGAGAAAGACCAGGAGAACTCCATGTCCACCCTGACCGAATGGAGAGTGCCGCCGGCCAATCAGCCGCGTGCGAGCGACTACGGTTTCGACCTCGACCGCGCGCTCGGATCCGTCGTCGGCCTGCACGCCATCATCCCTCCGGACGCCTTCAGCGCCGAGACGCTGGGCACCGAACGCGCCGGCAACGGCGTCGTGATCGACGACGGGCTGGTGCTCACCATCGGCTATCTCATCACCGAGGCGGAATCGGTGTGGCTGCACCGCGCCGACGGGCGGGTGGTCGAAGGGCATGCGCTCGGCTTCGATTCCGTCACCGGCTTCGGCCTGGTACAGGCTCTCGGTAAGCTCGACGTCGAGCCGCTGCCGCTCGGCAATTCGGCGGAGACCCGGGTCGGCGACCGCGTCGTGGTCGGCGGCGCCGGCGGCCGCACGCGCTCGGTCGCGAGCCAGATCGTGGCCAAGCAGGAATTCGCCGGCTATTGGGAATATCTACTGGACGAGGCCATCTTCACCTATCCCGCGCATCCGAACTGGGGCGGCACGGCACTGCTCAATGAGCGCGGCGAGCTGATCGGCATCGGCTCGCTTCAGCTCGACCGCGAACGCGACGGCAAGGCCGAGCACGTCAACATGGTCGTGCCGATCGACCTCTTGAAGCCGATCCTGGACGACTTGCGCAAGTTCGGCCGCGTCAACAAGCCGGCGCGGCCCTGGCTCGGGCTGTTCTCGACCGAGATCGATAACCGCGTGGTGGTGATCGGAATCTCCACCAACGGCCCCGCCGCCCGTGCCGAGCTCAAGACCGGCGACGTCATCCTCGCCGTCAACGGCGACAAGGTCACGAGCCAGACCCAATTCTACAAGAAGATGTGGGCCCTCGGCGCCGCCGGCGTCGACGTGCCGCTGACCGTGCACCACCACGGCGTCACCTTCGACGTCACGGTGACCTCGACCGACCGCTTCAAGCTTCTGAAGGCGCCGAAGCTGCATTGATCCCAAGCTCGAGGAAGCCGCGATGAGCGAGGACGTGATCGACGACATCGTGGCCGTGCTGCCGCCGCTGCTGAACGCGCTGGAGGCGCTTGGGTTCTTCCAGCGGAATCTGCATCCGCCGGCCTTTGCCTCCGTCATGAGCGCAGTCGGCACACCGGACGAGGCGCTGCGGGCGGCGCGGGTATCGACCGGGGATTGGCCGGAGCAGTTCGCGGACTTGCGCGCACGACTGGATCGGACCTGCGACGAGACGCTCGCCGCCTTTGCCGGCATCCGCGAGGTCGAGCGCGGCAACGGCGATCTGGTCGCGGTTTTCCGTGCGCTGCGCCATCTTCCGCGCGCGCAGGAGGCGCTTTATCCGCTGTCGCAGCAGTTTCCACCGGTGAGCAGCTTCTTCCTCAACGCCGCCAATCGCGACAATGCGGATCTGTTGTCGCGGCTCGAAGCCGGCGCCAGCGAAGATACCGGCATCTTCCACGATCACAACGAACCCGGCAGCCGCGGCGGCTTCTCGGTCTATGTGCCCGAATATTACACGCCAGGTCACGCCATGCCGCTGGTGATGGCGCTGCATGGCGGCAGCGGCAACGGCCGCGGCTTTCTGTGGAGCTGGCTGCGCGACGCCCGCAGCCTTGGTGCGATCCTGGTGGCGCCGACCGCGACCGGCCCGACCTGGGCGTTGATGGGCGATGATGCCGATACGCCCAATCTCATGCGCATCCTCGAGAGCGTGCGCGGCCGCTGGACTATCGACGCCTCACGCATGCTGCTGACCGGCATGAGCGACGGCGGCACCTTCTGTTACGTGAGCGGGCTCGACGGCGCCTCGCCCTTCACGCATCTTGCGCCTGTTGCGGCGACGTTCCATCCGCTGATGGCGGAGATGGCCGACGCCACGCGCTTGCAGGGGCTGCCGATCTTCATCACCCACGGCAAGCTCGACTGGATGTTTCCGGTGCAGACCGCGCGCCAGACGCAGGCGGCGCTCGCGGCCGCCGGCGCCGACGTCATTTATCGCGAGATCGACGGCCTCAGCCACACCTATCCGCGCGAGATCAATGCGGAGCTGGTGCGGTGGCTGAATGGAAAATGAACAACCTGTCCTTAGATGCGCCGCATGGCCGCGGAACCATCGTGCCGCGCCGACGTTATCGGCGCGTCACCGGAGGTTCGCTATGAGGACGTTTTTTGGAATGATTTTGGGCGCGCTGCTTCTTGCCGGCGGCGTCTACGTCTATGACTCCATGCAGACCTCATCCGTCGCCAATGGCGAGGTCGCAACCAGCAATCGCACCATCGTGAACTGGGACGTCGCGAAGGCGGATTGGGATGCGCTGCGCGATCGCGCGCACAAGGACTGGGTCCGGATCTCGTCGAAGTAACGACGCGGTATCATGAACAAGGCGCCGTCGCGAACTCCGCGGCGGCGCCTTTGTGTCGGCTGCGGTCAACGCTGCGCGTATCAGTTCATCTTGGCCTTGCGGGCATCGGCGATGACCTGCTCGAACTCGGCCATGCTGAGCACGCCGGGAACGCGGTACTTGCCGACGATGAAGGCCGGGGTGCCGCGGAAGCCGAAGGCTTCGGCCTGCTCGTTGTTGCGCTTGAGGAGCGCATCGATGTCGCTGCCATGACCGGCAAGATCGCGCTTCAGGCGATCCATGTCGACGCCGGCGGCCGCCAGCAATTCGTTGATGCGGGGCTCGGTCAGGCGCGAGCTGACGCCCATCATGGCGTCATGGGCCTGATGATATTTGTCCTGGAACTTCGCCGCGAGCGCGGTTCGCGCCGCCGTGACCGAGACCGGCCCGAGGATCGGCCAGTCCTTCATCACCAGCCGCACCTTGCCGTCGTCCTGGACGACCTGGCGCAGCTCGGGCTCGAGCTTGCGGCAATAGGGGCAATTGTAGTCGGACCATTCGACGATGGTGATGTTGCCGTTGGGATTGCCGGCGACGGGCGTGTCGGGATCGCGCAGCACCTTGGCTTCGGTCAGCACTTCATCGTCGCCGGGGGCGGCCAGCACCACGGTGATCCCGCCCGCCGCGAAAGCGCCCGCCCCGATCAGCGTCAACGCTGCGCGCCGCGTCGGCATGAGGCCCTTATCCTTAAGTCCAGCCATATCTCGTCCCATTTCGGCCCCATCCTCCCGAATACGGTTCGGGACCGGGAATTGTTACTGGTCATATAGAGTGTCGCGGCGGCGATGTCATCGCACCAGCAGCGTAACCGCCAAGGGGACCAGGAACGAGGTCACCAAAGCGTTCAGGCTCATGGCGATACCGGAGAAGACGCCGGCGATCTCGTCGACCTGGAAGGCGCGCGCGGTCCCGATACCATGCGCGGCAAGGCCCGCCGCGAATCCACGCGCCCGGTAATCGGTGACGCCGGTGCGGTCCATCAGCGGCGTCACGATGATGGCGCCCATGATGCCGGTGAGGATCACCGCCACCGCCGTGAGCGAAGGATCGGCATGCATGGATTCGGCGATCCCCATGGCAACGCCGGCGGTGACCGATTTCGGCGCCAGCGACAGCACGACGTCGCGGGGAAGGCCGGCGAGCTCGGCCAGCAGCACCACCGACACCACGGCCGTGACCGATCCCGCGAGCAGCGCCACCAGCATCGGCACGATGGAGGTGACCACGCGCTTGCGGTTCTCGTACAGCGGCACGGCGAGCGCGACGGTGGCGGGCCCCAGCAGGAAGTGCACGAACTGCGCGCCGGCGAAATAGGTCGTGTAGGAGGTGCCGGTCATCAGCAGGAACGCACCGATGATCCACATCGCATGCAGCACGGGATTGGCCAGCGGATGGCGCCGCGTCGCCAGCGACACCGCGTCCGTGGTCGCATAGACCAGCAGCGTCACGGTCAGCCACAGCAGCGGAGACTGCGAGAGATAGACCCAGAGCGAGAATGGATTGTCCTTCATCGCGCATCCTGTTGCCGCAACAGGCGGCTGACGAGGCGAAAGGTCAGCACCGTCGCCAGCAGCGTGACGATCACCGACAGCGCGAGCACCAGGACGATCGCGATGCCGTGGGACGCGAGCAGATCGAGCTTCTGCACGACGCCGACGCCGGCCGGGACGAACAGCAGCGACAGATGCGCGAGCAGGCCCTTGCTTGCCGTCTCGACGCCGGCGTTGCGCAGCGGTCCGCACGCGAGCAACGCGAAACGATCGCGAGCGAGGAGGAGCACCAGGAGCAGCAGCAGGCCGAGCACCGGTCCCGGCAACGGCAGGCCGAGGCCGCGCACGACGGCTTCGCCGATCAACTGGCACAGCAGGATGAGGCCGAGACTCGCAAGCATGATCTTCGCATCAAGGGATGCGTCGACAGGCTTGTCAATCGCAGCCCTGCGTGGGAGGCGCGCGGCACACGCTAGGCAGCATTGCGAGGCAGCATCGCCATCAGCGTCGCGGTCATGGTGGCGATCAAACCCGTCTTGCCTTCGTGTTCGGCAAACGCTCTGGCCTCACAGAAGGTGAGCGTGCGGCCGGGCTTGACGACCTCGGCCTTGAACACGAACCGCCTGCCGCGGGCGGGGGCGAGCAGCGTGGTCTTGAACTCGACGGTGAGGATGTCGGCCTCGCGCGGCATCAGGCTGAAGGCGGCGACGCCGCAGGCGTTGTCGAGACCTGCGGTAATGATGCCGGCATGGATGAAGCCGTTCTGCTGCGTGAAGGCGGCCGAATGCGGCATCGCCAGCTCGACCGCGCCGGGGGCGAGATCGACGATCGAAATGCCCAGCGTGCCCATCGCCGGCTGGGCGGCGAACATCGCGGTGGCGGCGGTGCGGTAATCCGGATTTTTCGGCTGGAACGCGGACATGACCTGCACCCTCGGCCGGCATGGGGAGCGGGCTCGGGAAACTCTCGCGGTTGCGCCCTTCGGCGATTGATACGGTAGCGTATCAAGGCATTCCCGCGTTAGCAATACGGCACCGTATCAAGAATCGGAGAGCTCGCTTCATGAGCGACGGCAAGGGCGATGTATGGGTCGAGGCGGGGTTTGCCGAGCTCGCCCGCTCGGGAGTCGAGGGTGTCAGGGTCGAGGTGCTCGCCAAGAATCTCGGCGTCACCAAGGGCGGCTTCTACCGCCGCTTCGCCGACCGCGCCGCGCTGCTCGATGCCATGCTGCAGCGCTGGCGCGAGGGGCGTGCCGCATCGATCGCACAGCAGACGCGCCTCGACGGCCAGGAGCCCCGCGAACGGCTGAAGGCGGTGATCCAGCTCTATTCGGAGCGGCTCAATCCGGAAGCCATGGCGATCGAGCTCGCGATCCGGCAATGGGCCCGCTCGGACGAGAATGCCGCATCGGCGGTGGCGGGCGTCGATGCAGCGCGGCTCAAGCACGTCGCCGAGCTCTATCGCGCCACCGGACTTGCGGCCGAGGAGGCCGAGGCGCAGGCCTTCCTGTTCTACTGCTTCATCTTCGGCCAGAGCCTCTTGTTCGTCGAGCGCGGTCCGCGCAAGCGATCGCAGCTGGTGGCGAAATCGGCGGAGAAATTACTCGATTAGACGAGATGGCCGGAGCGTTGCTCCGGCCATCGTATCAATTCGAGGCTCAGGCGGCGCCCTTCAGCTTCTTGGTGCATTCGCTGTAATAGCCGCCGCCCTTCTGGATCCACTTCAGACCGCCATTGCCGTTGGTGGTCTTGTTGGCGTTGTATTGGTCGACGCAGGTATGCATCCGAGCCTTGCCGGGAGTTTCCTTGGCGTATTTCGGATCGACCGCGTTCGGATAGATCGCAGGCCCGGCCGGCAGGGCAGGTGCGGCAGCCGGGGCCGCCTCCTTCTTCGCCTGCTTCGGCTCGGCGGGAGCTGCGGGCGCAGCTGCGGTCGGCGCAGCAGCCGCTGGCGCGGCGGCCGGCGTTGCGTCCGCGCCGCACTGGGCCTTGCGGAAGTCATTCCACTTCATGGTGCCGAGCGAGCCGTCCTTCTTGGCCGCCTGGTACTTCGCGCTGCACTCCTGCGAGGTCAGCGCCTGCGCCGGCGCCGACGCCGCGAGCGCAGCAAATCCCGACAACGCGATCGCGCACAGCAGTTTCGATTGGATGGTCATCCCTTGGGTCTCCTCCTTGGTCTTCCCCCGACGGGGAAGTGAAACGAGAATTGCTATCCTAGCGTGCCGGCCGCTCGCGACAAGAAAGCGATCGCCTCTGCCGCCAAAATATAGTGAGCGCCTCGTTCGTATTTATTCATGTCGCGTTCAGCAAGGCGAGCCGAGGTTCGCAGCCCTTCGCAATCTCGCAAAGAGCGCAACACCATGACCCTCGCCTCTCGCCTCGCCGCCGTCGTCCTCGCCTCGCTGCTCGCCAGCGGCGCCGCCTTCGCGCAGACCGCCGCGCCGGCGGCCAAGACCGATACGGCGACCACCATCGACAAGAAGGCAACGAAGGAGCGTACGGCCGAGTCGATCGAGTGCTCCAAGCAGGCGGACGCCAAGGGGCTGAAGGGCAAGGAGCGCAAGAAATTCCGTCGCGAGTGCAAGAAGGAAGCGAGGGCCGGTACCGCCGCGCCCGCCGCCCCTGCCGCCGACAAGAAGTAATCCCCTCGCGGGTCCTCCGCGCGCGTCACCGGGAGCCGCGCGCATTGCGGCATGACGAGCCTGCAATTGTGCGCCTCGCGCTGATTTGCGATAAGGCGGCGTGAAGCAAATCGTCGCCTTCCTGCCGTTCGAATGGCCGAGTCGTGCCAAGCTCTTGAGCACGGCGGAGACGCTCGTCATCGGCACGGCCGGCGGCCTGGTGTTTCTCCTCGCCGGCCTGCCCGGCGGGCTGATCTCAGGCTCGATGATCGCGGTCGGGATCGCCGCCATCGCCGGCCGCCAATTGGCACTGCCGCCGCTGTTGACCCAGACCGTGCTGGTGCTGCTCGGCATTTCGCTGGGCTCGGTGGTCTCGCGCCATCTGCTGCAGCAGGTCGGGGCCTATCCCGTCACCATCGGGCTGCTTGCGCTTGCAACTTTCTGCTCGACCTTCGGCTCCAGCTATTACCTCCAGCGCGTCCATGGCTGGGACCGCACCTCGGCCTTCCTGGCCGGCAGTCCCGGCGCGCTGTCGCAGATCACGATCCTGGCGGTCGAGCGCGGCGCCGACCTGCCTGGTATCGCGGTGGTGCAGACCATGCGCGTCATCATCCTCACCGCGGCCCTGCCGATGGTGCTCGCGTTTGCAGGCGTCGCGCCTTCGGCCGCGCCGTCGCTGACGACGACGATCGCCTCGCCGCTCGATCTCGTGGAGCTGATCGGCGCCTCGCTCGCCATGGCGCTGCTCCTGCGGCTGATCAAGTTTCCGGCGAGCTGGATGTTCGGCGCCATGATCGCCTCCAGCGTGCTGCACGGCGCCGGCTGGGTCGAGGGCGGCCTGCCGGACTGGGTGCGCGGCGTGGCGCTGGTCGGGATCGGCGCGCTGATCGGCAGCCGGTTCGCGCGGATGCGAATCAAGACGCTCGCCGGCCACATCAACGCGGCGCTGGGCTCGTTCACGGTGGCGATCGCCGTCTCCGCCATCTTCGTCGGCATCGTCGCGCTCACCACGCAGGTGAAATTCTCCGACGTCGTCGTCGCCTTCGCGCCCGGCGCGATGGACGCCATGCTGGCGCTGGCGCTGACGCTGCACATCGACCCGATCTTCGTCGGGGCCCATCATCTGTCGCGTTTCGTGTTCGTGACGATCGCGACGCCCGGCATCGTGCATCTGTTCGGACGCACGCAGGACGACGTGGACGATTGAGCTTTAGCGCTTCGCCGTCCGGACAAATCCCCACCCGGCGATCGCAGCCATCAGCAGCGAGATCAGCACATTGTAGCCGGCGAGCGAGAGGCCGAGGAAGCGCCACTGCACCTCGTCGCAGCGCACCACCTTCACGGTGTCGAGCCGTGAAAAGAGATCACCGGCATTGCCGAGATTGACGACGGGACCGGTGCAATCGGTCGGCCCTTTCCAGAATCCCCATTCGACGCCGGAATGGTAGGTGCCGAGACCGGCATTGGCGAGCGTCACCAGCGCGAGGATCGCAAGCCCCGCCAGCAGCAGCGGCCGCGGCGCGCCGCTTCGAGCCGCAGCCGCCGTGAGCACACCGAGCGGGATTGCGAGGTAATAGGCGTAGCGCTGCTCCAGGCAGAGCGGACAGGGCAGGATCTCCAGCACCAGCTGGAAGAACCAGGCGCCCGCGATGGTGGCGGCCGCGATCAGCGTGACGAGCAGCGAGGCCGTCAGCGCGGGGCTCGCGGCCCCCGGCCTGAATGCAGGTATTGCGGCACTCTGGGTGGTCACGGCGGCCTCTTTCGCAGGTCTCTCGCCCCAAGGCTCTAGCTCCGGTCCATGCGGCTGTCGAGAACGGCCGGGATCACTTTGGCGCGGGTTGACCCCGCTTTGTCCATGGCTATAGTCCGCCGGCTTCGCGACGCTCCCTTCAAGGGCCGACCGAGGGCCCCTGTGGCGGAACTGGTAGACGCGCTCGACTCAAAATCGAGTTCCGCAAGGAGTGCTGGTTCGATTCCGGCCAGGGGCACCATTCACCTGTACCACCATTGTTCACCATTGCAGATTATGCCCGTATTTCAGGGCCTTCCTACGTTTTTACCCCTCCACCTTTGCACATGGTGACCTGTGACAGAACGGGTAACTCTGGGTAAGATTCTGGGTAGGTTCTTTTACACTCAGAGGAGTTACCGATGGCCCTCTCGGCATTCGCGATCGACCGGGCCAAGCCAAAACAGAAGCCCTACAAGCTCTCTGATGGTGACGGCCTGTATCTCTTCGTACAACCTAACGGCAGCAAGTGGTGGCGCTTCCGCTACCAGTTCGACCGCAAGGAGAAGATGCTTTCGTTCGGCACCTATCCCGAAGTCTCACTCGTCGCAGCGCGCGACAAACGGGCCGCCGCCCGCAAGCTGGTAGTTGAGGGTAAGGACCCCTCGGTTCAACGCAAGGAAGACAAAGCAGTAGCCGCTATCGCTGCGGCCAACACGTTTGGTGCAGCCGTCAAAGACTACCTCAAAAAACTCAAAGCTGAGGGCCGGTCGACGTCAACACTCGACAAGAACACATGGCTCTTAGAGGACTTGGCCGCTCCCCTTACGAAGCGACCTATCGCAGATATCAAGCCATACGAGATTCTGGTCATCCTCAAGGAAATTCAGGATGCCGGGAAGCGCGAGACCGCTACGCGGCTTAGAGGGACTATCGGCAGTGTGTTTCGCTACGCCATAGCCAATCTTAAGGCCGAGCAGGACCCTACTTATGCCCTGCGTGGTGCACTCCTTCAGCCACAAGTTACCCACCGAGCCGCTATCACGGACGAGGTGCAGCTTGGCGGCCTCATGCTTTCTGTCGAAGCATACAAAGGCCGTTCTGTTGTCGGCCCCGCACTTCAATTCATTGCTCTTACACTCTGTCGACCGGGCGAAGCCCGACTGATGCGCAAGAATGAGGTCAACTGGATCAAGTCCGTATGGACTATACCCGCTGACCGGATGAAGATGCGACGCGAGTTTCAGATACCACTCAGCAGGCAAGCTCTTGCGGTGCTTAGGGCTGTCTGGGACAAGTCATGCGACTTTGTATTCCCATCACAGTCATCGCTCTACAAGCCGATGAGCGACAACACCTTCAACAAGGCACTTCGCATCATGGGCTACGACGGCCAGATGCATGTCACGCACGGCTTCCGTACGTCGGCCGACACAATTATGAACGAACGCCACATGGCTCCGTTCGATGTGATCGAGGTTGCCCTGGCTCATCAGGAAGAGGATGAGAATCGACGCATCTATAACAGAGCACAGTATCTAGCCGAGCGTACCGTGCTGATGCAGCAATGGGCCGATCTTCTGGACCAATTTAAGCTGCAACATGAACAGGCCGCCTAGCGCGGCTTTTTTCTTGCGCCCGAGCGCGGTTGTCAAGCGGGTGCTCAACCGAAGACATCAATCGACTTGCACAATGCTGACGCCGGTAAAGCTGATTGGCGCTTGGCGTGTATCCCTACGTCTCTCCAAACAATTTTGGGAAATGCAATCTGTCGTACATAATCTTTTTTTCCGAGGTCGTAAGGCACTCTCTCGCCGCGGTCTTGTCCTCGAAATTGTTTTCTCTGCTTGCCAGGATTGCCCAAGACACTGCATACACGTCGAATCCGCCAAAATACTTCCGCAAGTCCTCTTTGATGCTGTTGCAGGCCTCAACCAGATCGCTCTTGTTTTTCTGAGACCCCAACTGCGCTAGGAACGTTCTCCGAATGTTGTCGTTCTTGTAAAGTTGCTCGATGCTCTGATTAGCTGGCGTCACGGCAGCCCGCAATATAGAGTTGGGATCGTCGCTGTACTGCGGATAATGACAATCACCATCCAAACTTAAAGAGATGATCGAGGGGATCACCGCCGCATAAGTTCGCACGCTATATGTCGTCGTCTGACCAGCATTGTCTACCTCGGCTGCGTAGGCGGCGACATTGCTTAAGGTGACAGCTATCCCGGGCAGAAATGCTACTGACTTAACCTTCTTCAGGCTCTCCATCGGCTCGAACTGTTCGCTTAGCGCCGTGGCGATGTCTTGAATGGGTTTGGTAACGCCTTCGATAGTTGCCGCCACAGCCTGTTGCTGCGGGAATGTGATGCCACCAGCCAGCCCTATGATGGAAGCTATTGAATTTATGATCTTTGCGAGGAACCCGGTGTTCACTTGCGTCTGCTTTGAACGATAGAATTCGAATTCCAGCTGGATCGCATTTGTGCTCTCAACGATTTCCATTCTTGGTGAGAGTGTAAAAATGCCCTCCTGCTCTACTGTACTAATAACTCTCCGATTTCCCGCCTGAATAGTTGTTGTTAGCAGCTCGAGCGAACCGCCTGTGCCTGTCTTAAAATGAGCAACAATCTGCTTTCCAAGTTCTACCCTCTTGGAGGCACCTGTGGTGCTATCAGGCACGTTCGCAAACGCTCCAACAGTAAAGAGATATTCCCTGTTTTCGGAAAATAGGCCGCTGTCGATAAGGGCCCTTCTGAAGCCGGCGAACCAATCGGCGGGGGCCTGCAGTTTATTTCCTGTACGCAAGTCGAAGAATATCTGACCGTAAGCTTCGCCGTAATTGTACGAACTCCCGGTTTTCAAATTTATTTTGACCGATCGTGCTCCATCAGAGTCATATGAGCGAGCAAAATCGCAGGTAGATACATTAGATGAACTCAGCGTCACTCGCGGCGACGCTGCTTTCGAAAACGAGCCTAGCAGGGTGAACCCAGTTACAACGGCAACTAGCGCTGTTCTTAACATCGTCATGAACCAACATAGCCTATTTGATGATTGGGGGAACGTTGCGGCTTGGATCACCTGCCTGACATGCGGCGGTCAGGCTGGCCGAAAGGACTGTGACCAAAAGTCTGAAACCGAGAGATCGGACGAGTTTCATGGTCCTGCTCATCGAATGCTGCTCGCTGGCTCAAGCTTGCGAATTACTGGGGGTACGTTGCCGCTGGGATCTCCTTCGATAGGATTACTATCTATGAAATTGTCGGCGACACTCCTGTTTACAGCTGCTGGGGGAGCGCCAATCGACGGAGAAATTATCGGCGGCGCCTTTCCGCTGAGATCGCCTACCTGCTCCCTAGCACGTTGTACGACCTTCGAAGCGGCGGTTTGAGCCTGTATTCTTATGGCTTCAGGGAAGTTGTGGCTCGCATCTCCGGCTGGACAGAAGGAGCCACTTAGTTCTTTCATGATCACACATTTCGAGGACGTGGGAAATTCATCATCCTCTCCCGCCATGCAGGAGGACCCAGACCAACCAATGCAGACCAGTGATATGACAATCAATTTCCGCCTGCTTCGCTCAATCATTCTATGCTCCGTTGGCTAGTTCAACGAACGATAGCTGTGGAATTTGGAGCCGCGCTCTCGTTCGGAAGCACCACGGTCGTAACAGCGCCCGTCGTGCCGGTGTAACCTCGCTGTTTGCCTCCAAGAACGGTGGTCCGGTCTCCACTTCTATCGACGAAGAAGCCGACATGGGGGTCATGGTTCGAATCACCGAATGCCGAGCGCTCGGCCCGCGCTAGGAAGCACGTTACGAATCACCGGAGGAACGCCTTTGCTCGGATCTCCTTGAATCGGATTGCCTTCCCTGGCCAGCTTTTCGGCGGCATCGACGATACTGTTCTTCGGTGCCTTTGGCTGAACAATCACCGGAGGCGCGTTGACGCTCGGATCGCCTTCCTGCTCGGTAGCACCTTTCGCTGTTTTCGAAACGCTAGCTTGAGCTTGTATTTGGAAGGGTGTTGGAACCTTGGGGCGGCTTACATCACCTTGTTGACACGTGATCATCCCGTCTTTGCCCTTTATGCATTCGGCATACCAACGAGCCTTAGGGTTCTCCGCTGCATAGGAGGCCCCAAACGAACAAACTCCGATTAGCGAGATTGCGATTAGCTTCCGCCTGCTCCTCTGGTTCATTTGAGGTTCTCCATAGCTAGCTCAAAGAACGGTAACTGTGGAATTTGAGAGCCGCGCTCTCTTTCGGAAGCACCACTGTCGTAACGGCGCCCGTTGTCCCGGTGTCACCCCGCTGGTTGCCTCCAAGGACGGTGATTCCGTCTGCACTTCTATCCACAAAAAATCCGACATGCCCGAAGCCTTTCTTTCCGTCATCTCCCCATTTCGAAAAGACGACGATATCGCCTGGCTTCGGATTGTCGGTTGGGTCTCCGTACTTACGAAAGCTTCCGGAGAGAGCACTCAGCGTTCCCTTCCGAGATGCAAGATAAAGACAAAAGTTCACAAATGCCGCGCACCACGACGTCTGGTCCCCATCCGACGGGAGAGTGTTCGTCAACGAAAAGAAGCCTACGATTACCGGATTTGCCCGTTTGGCCCATTCCGCCCGGTACAGTTCATCGTCGCCGTTCTTGTTCGGGAGCGCCTCAAAATATCGCGCAACGGCGAGTGGGTCAGTGCCTCTTGGTGCGTTGATTAGGAGGCGAAAGGCAGTTGCAACCTCCTCAGGCCGAGATGGATCGCTTCCAACAAGGTGCCCAGAAGTTTTTCCCGCGCCAGATCGAATTTCCGGCCCAAATTCAGGGTCGTCCTCGGGTCCGACGAAGCCGAACCGCGTTGCTATATTTCCCGACGTTGTCGTTTGTGCTCGGACCGGTAACGGAGTGGCCGTCGCCAGCGTGAGAGCGGCCAACAGCAATCTGCGCCGAACTAGCATTATTACCTCCGATCTTTGCAATAGGTGATCTGCCCATACCCGGCGCTGAGCGAAATCCGCACGGTGGCCTTGCCCACTTCGCAGGCGAAAATGCCGGTGCTTGAAACCGATTGGCATCGTGGTTGAGGCGTTCCAGCTATGGTCACCGCAGGTCGAGGCCTTCCAAATCGCTCTTCGTCAAAGGCTGTCAGCGTCAGTGTTCCGGCATCTACGTTTAGGTCGAATTCGCTAGGACCACCCACGATTCCCTCGACGCAATCTCTATGCGGCGCCGATACATTTTCGGCACTTTGAAATTGCTTTAGCCAATCAGAATGACGATCAAGCCTGACAAAATAGGACCGTCGATTGTCAGTTGAATCGCAATTTTGGACTGAGGATGGCGCGTAGTAAGATGCCAGCCCGATCAACGAGCCCACTCCCGACGGACCATATGCCAACAAGGGTGAACCCGAATCGGCCGGACACAGCGATGTTGTCTGCTTCGGTCCACTTGAAGCTGGCAGCGAGTTGTACCAGATACACATTGTGTCAGCCGCTGCCTCTGGACAGCTGCCGCTATCTTCTAGCGGCCGCGGCTGACCAGATATGATCTCTGCGCCCTCTTGATGCGCGATGTTCGACTTGAAGCCTATTTTTTCAGCTCCTTTCTTGAAGGCCAGCGAACCGAATCCGACAAGAAGGTTACGCACATCGTCCTTTGGTGCAGCAATCGAGGTACCTGCACCGGGGATAGAGCCACTTAGGGTCGCCACTCCGATGTCAGCGACATCCTTTGTCGCATCAATCTCAATCGCCGGCGAAACGTACTTGGGATTGATCTCTGGCAAACCAGCGACGTCATAAATGCCATAGGCGGGAAAGAAGAGCTTGTATGAAATCTTGCCGAACGTGGGGCTTGCCTTACACGCAGACGCGTTGACAAAGTACACTTCACCGTCCTCACAGAAACAGTGTGCTGCGGTGAGAAATTTAGTCGGCGAGATAAGAACGCCCGAACAAGACCAAGCTTTCTGACTTACACCATCTCGTTCACGAAATGCGATTAGCCTGCCCGCTGAGAGTATCTGCGACGTGGAGGGAAACATTCCAAGATCGCCAGAATCACTCACGAAGGACTTAGCTCGGTCCCGCCAGTCGACTAATGCATCCCAGTACTTTTTTGCATTATCGCCATCCGCTGCCCACGCGTATGAAATAAAACCAAGTGCCACAAGCCAAACTAAAAAGGACCTAATACAAATTATTCGGCCTACTCCGAGTGCCTTGCTCAAGATCCGGCATCGGAGTCCTGGCCAGCATCTCGCAGCCATAGCCAGCCTCCCAATCCGAGGTTGCAGTATTTGCCGCCCCCAACCGAATTGCAAGCCCGAACGCATGGGTCCCGCGACTAAAATACATGCTGCCGCATTGCACAACCTCTATGCGAATGTCGTTGCGAGAGGAGGCCACGTGAACTAGCCTACTCTTGCGGCCGTTAACCCGAGCCGTGGCCACTGGCTCTTTCATAGGAGCTAGTGCCATGGAAGACGTAACGGTTGTTGATCTCAAAGGGCTTCGGAAGCTGGGTATTCACTACTCACGCACGCACCTCAAGAGATTGATGGTTGTCGGAAAATTTCCAAAGTGGTTCTCACTTTGTGATGATCCGAAGTCTCGGCGAGTCTGGTGGCTACGAGAGATCGTGGCTTACCTGAACCGTCGTGGAGGCAACAAGTAACCGCACAGGGCCTCCTATCGGAGGACGGAAAAGCCGGGGTCCAACCCGGCTTTTCTGTATGCTTACAGCTCTACTCTCTCTAAGCATATCGCTGCGCAGCGAAAAACGCTGCGATAACAACACTTCCGCCTGTTTCCGCGATGGCTTATCAGCCCCGACCTTTCGCCTTTTTCTCTGCCTTGATCTAGCGAGCGGCAGCCCCGTGGCCTGTATAGCCAGGAGGACGCAAAAGCCGAAAGGTCGGCGCTGTGCGCACGACGGAAACAAGGCGGTCACTGTTGCCACTACATGCGCGCGAGCGTGCTACCATTGGTGTCGCGGTCACCGTGACCGCGACACCTTTTCTACTCGACAGTGCCGCGCTCGGCATAGGCGCGCAGCACTGTCGTGATACCATTACAGTGGACGCACATTTTAGGGCTGGCGCCGGCATCCTGACACGCGCGGGCTCTACATGCGTCAGCCCATGAACGTCGCGATCGTTGGAGCAGGTGACAAAACAGAAGTCATCATTTCCACACTACAACTTAACACCCCGTTTTTGCTTATCGACGACGGGCCAATAATCGACGCTCTCACCATCCCACTTTTAGAGAGCGTCACCACACCGAGCCGTCCTCGGGTTTTGTATTTCGATCACAAACACCATTCCTTTAATCCACTGACGGGCATTGACTATCTTAAGGCCCGCGAATTCATCGAAATCGTAGACGCCATTTTCCCACAAGGCGAAAACACGCTGACTCGCAAGAATTCCAATGCAGTCATTCTTTCGGCGCTTCTCAAGCGACCTCGAAATCTGCGGACTCTGATCCGCCGCGGTCGTGATCCTGCCTCCCTCGACGCGCACCAAAAGATCGAGACTCTAATGCTGTCTCCCGTCCTCAGTCGAGTTTTATCTAACCCGATCAATTTTTCGCTGCGCGCGACGGTTCTTGCGCGGCTTGACCGCGCCGAGCTAGGCGATTTTGACGCCTTCGTGCTCGCGTCCTTGCTCATCGGCCAGTACCCTGGACAGATTGTGATCCCCGATTTTGGATTTTATGGCCGAGACCTACACACCAGCCTGATCCGCCAAGGCCGGCTCGTTGCCGGTGTAAATTTTCTATCCGAAGTGCCGCGCAAGATGCGAGACGCCTTGCTAACGGCCAGGAACAAGATTGTCTTTCGAACCAATCCAAGCGATGCCGAGACCCTACTCCCCTACTTTCACACCTCCATGTTCATGGGAAGCGAGCGACGCTCCATAACCAAGCCGCAGCAAATTATGGAGTTGGCAGACGGCGAGTATCTGGTAGTTTGATCAACTTACGCGATACATTTGTTATGAGTACAGATGCCGTTTTACCGACCTTAAGTGCCTAACGACATGGAGGGGCCGTGTCCTCAATCTTGTTGGTGCTGATTATCTTCTTTGCCGGCTTTGCCCTCGCTGCTGCAATCGCCTATTTTCTTGTTCGGCACTTCATGCAGTTTCTTCCCAATGGGCCAGCGGCGCAAACTGCTGCCGATCAGTTTCACTACAACGCACGTTTATCTCTTTTGAAGGCAGCAGCGTGGGGCAGCGCCATTGCCGGGGCGGTTGCCGCAGCACTTTTCGTGGCTCTCCTATACAACATCATTCCTGATAGATCCTCCAAAGCGCCGACTGCTGAAGAACGTGTGGCCGCAATGCCAACGGCCCCGTCGCGCCAATCCGAGATCTGGGGTCTCAGCCCTGTCATACCTCCAGCAACCACCACCTCGTCGCAACCTTATCCGGTGGACGAGCGGCTACTTCATGTCGACTGCGCTCACCCATTCACTATTCTGGTCCGAAACTTTAAGCCAAACGAACGCGTCTACTTGCCTCAGCGATGTGATGTTCAAGTAACAGCACTGCAAGGTGGTGTAACGATCTCGACTGCACAAGGAGAAATGGTTGCAGCCACTGATTTCCTGGCAAGCCAAATGCTCTATGTATCTGGCAGCTACGCCCAGCAAAGAGGCTCTATGCCGGCGGAAATTCGGATGCGAATTATTCCTCGGAGCTTTTGCCCGCCTGGTTTCGAGTGGAATTATGACCGTAGCGCCTGCACGGACTGCGCGGTCGAACCCACCTCTATGTATTGTCAGTACCGAAAACTTCCTCGATGAGGGTTGATTACTTCACAGAAGATGTACCGGGCACCACGGGTGTCCGTGTGCTAGTGCGCCTTTCCGAGATCACAGAAGAAGAGCACGTGCTTTTTGATAAGCATCGGATGCTCGACCTAGAGATCGCCGGCCAAACAGACGCTCCCACACTTACGTTTGGCGACTTCTACGGATATGAAAAAGCTCACTCGATCTTGTTGCACCGGAATAGCGCATACCAAGCAGAGCTCCTGATACAATCGCTCAAGAAGGGATTCAAACAATTCGAATGGTTCATGCGCCAGAATCGACGATTAGTCGGCGTCGAGCCGGAGCCACTCCCCTTCAACTTCTTCGATAGTGCACGGTTTGAGCATACATGGATCAGAGCCGAGAGTGGCTGGGGCAAGACCTCCCTTCTCTCCGCGCTGATTGCCCAGGATCTGCTCAAGGTAAAAGACGGAGAGTGCAGCCTCCTCATCATAGACAGCCAGGACGAGCACTTAGGCCAATACCTGCCGCACATGGTCGATTTCGCTCCCGGCGGCGACCTGCATGGGAAGCTCGTCTACTTCGAACCTGACATCGAACATCCGTTGGCCCTCAACATCTTCGACTTCGAGCGCTACCATAGACTGTCCAGGAACGACCAATTGTCAGCGCTGGAGACAGCCCACGAGATGCTTTCCTTCTTCATCGGGGCAACCATTGGCGTCCCGAGCGGGCACATGAAGAACATCATTGGCTTTGCGCTTCGCGCGTTGGCGCTGATTCCGAACGCCACGGTGTTCACATTCAAGGAGCTATTGGTGCAAGGCCGGCTTAAGAACTTGATGAAGGAGCACAAACAACTCAACCAGCTCGACGACGCAGCAAAGCGCTTCCTACTGACCGACATGTTCGGCGGCAACTACGGCCCCAGCGTCGGAGCGGTCGCATCCCGCTTGGACGCATTCGACCAAAACGCTTACCTTCAAGCTTGTTTCTCTCAACCGAAGAATAAGCTCAATCTGTATGAACTTCTCAGAGAGTCCCACGTCATCGTCATAAACACCAAGGAGAGCGTCCTTCGAGACAACATGCCGATCTTCGGCCGGTACTTTCTTGCGTTGCTCTTGGGCGTCGTGCGCACGCGTACCGGAGGAGGCCTCCCCTGCCACTGCTTCATAGACGAAGCGTGGCAATACATCGCCGAGGAGCCGATCGTCGCCAACCTTATTGCTACTGCGCGACGTCAAAAGATCGGATTCACGTTCGCCCAACAGTTTCGGAGCCAGATATCCAACGCGCTTGTCAACAAAGCGCTTCAGACTTGTGGCGTACAAATTGAACCAGCCAAAACGCAATATCATTGGAACGTGCAGGTCAGAAAAGGCGAGCTGCAGGAGATCACTCCACCCTATGTCAACTTCGAACGCGAACCGCAAATGACCCCGAAACATTGGCAAGCCATCATGGACGACATGTATGGTCGGTTCAGCGCCGAGCCACCAAGGTCTAAGAACGACCAAGACCTCCCAGACGCCATCTAAGAATATTTTTTAGTGGGGTGCACACAGTTGCACCTGATAGCCGCGCAGATTTTTCGCGAGATACAATGATTGATATATCTCGCGTATGGAAACTCTGGCGATCAAACGCAGGCGCTTTAGCGCTTTCTATCCCGGCGAAAAGCCGCAGTTGACACTTGCGCCTGATAGCCGCGTTCATCTTGCAATTTTGGACGCGATGCAGGACTACGACATCCTGCCAAGCTCCTACGTCAAGTCCCTATTTTCGAGCGACGGTTACATTCGGCAGCGGCTGACCGAGCTCCAAAAAGGCCACTACATCGGCGTGCCGGAAGGCTGGTCGCACCCTGAAAAGCGACACCGCGTTCGTCCGCTCGAGGTATGGCCACGCGGCTTTCAATACCTAGGAGATCGCGTCAAGAAGCGCACTCGCGGCAACGATCACGTCAACCACAAATATCTCCGCAGCGTAATCGAGTTTCATCGAGACCGCCTCGCCGGCAAGGTGACCTCTTTGCAGGTTTCACCAATTGATCTTGGCCAACGCATGCTCGTCCCGGACAATGTCTGGATGATCGAGTATTCCGATATTGAAAAGGCAACAATGTACTTCCTCCAAGAGGACGACACCGGGACCGAACGTTTGCGCGGGCACGAGCGCTTTGAGTTTGGCCGAAAGTCGCTCCGCACGATGCTGCAGAACTACGTGCAGTACTTTGACGACCGGTTGTATGAAAGGCACTTCCCCACCGTATCTGTGCTGATCCATACGACCAAGCACGACCGAGCGCATGAGACGATACCTGACCTCATCCGGGAAGTTGTGCCTGAGCGCTGGCAACCCCGCGTTCTCATCATGGGTATTCCAGACTTTCTTTCGGAGCCCTTGTTGCTGCCCGAACCCAACGACAACATGCTTGCCAGCGACTACATACGCCTTCGCAATGGCGAGCTAGAGCGCTTCAACATCATGGAAACCCTAAAGGCAACCGAACTGCGCAAAAGGAGGTGAGATAGTTGATCGACAAGGAAAAGCTTACACGTCTCGTCGAACTCAAGCAGACACTTGATGACACCGAGGCAGAGATTGCCGCGATCCTCGGCGGTGAGGTGGTGAAGCAGAAGCGCCACCGCAGAACGAAGGCAGAGATTGAAGCTGATAAAGATAAGCTGCCACAAACCCACCTCTGAAAGATAGACCCCGCGTAAGCGGGGTCTATCCTCCGCGATTGTTGCGGCGGGTGCCGTGATATCTCGTCTCCCAGAGGCGCTCTCAACGCCGGCAGCGACTGAGCTACGAACGTCAATCGCGCCCCCTGCTAATTGACAGTTGCGAATGTAGCAGAAGGTATTGCCTCGTCACGAACTTCATGGATCTTGATCGGGCGCGGAACACCGTTCGTAGGAAACACCTCCGGGGTGATTCCAGCGGTCTTCATCATCTGCGCTATCGTATTACAATAGCCCACCTCTTTGGGCTTCGCATTTGCACAGATTCGAGAAGCATTTACCACAGACCCGCCGATCGCTCGAACACCTCTCCAAGAGTAGAGCCAGACAGCTCTATCGGCAAAAAGGCCAATCGCGCACCCGAGCCCGTCCAAATTCAACCGCAAGTATTGTTGGTAGTCGCTACACAGGCGGGTGGTCATTATCGAAATTGACTTGGCAGCGACGAGAGCATCTCTAAGGGCGGACACATCCTCGACGTTCTCTCCGTTGACGAAATGGCCGACCACTCCGTCGCCCGTCTCCTTATCGAAGTATCCACCATTTTCAGTTATAGCTTCCCGAGCCCCTTCGACTGCTCGGTCTATGAAACCCGCGAATTGCGGTTGATCGCGCGTAAGTAACATGGCCGACGACGAATTTCTAATATCCATGACCAATGAGATTGTTGCGATCTGCTTCGGAATCGCAATTCCGTTTTTCAGCTCTAGGGACTTCTGCCACGGCCAAACAAACGGCACTTCACGCTCGCTTATCAAATCGAAGCAATTTGGAGAAAAGAATTGTTCGAACAATATTTCAGCCGACGCATCTATCTTAAGCACGCTCTTTGGTATTCGTTCAAAGAAACGGTGCGCCTGACTGCAGATCCTGAAGCCGAGTTCGCTACGATCTAAGAGATACGCGCGCACATTGATATCCGGCCTATAGGTCTGGCGAATCTCCTTCAGCTCGTAAATGAAGATAAAGCCGTTACCTGCGTAAATCTCGGCCGGTCTATCTTCGACCCACCTTAATCCGACATATTTGATGGGGCTTGTATCGGCACAATTCGTGATTTCGCGCGAAAGAATGGCGCTCCTTGCAGAAACAAACCTTTCGAAATGCGGCTTGAAGCGCCTCAGATAATACCCAAACCTCCCGAGCCCTTCCGCATCTCTATCGTTGAACTGATTCCGATCACCCCAAAAGAAAATCAACCTCATACTTGGAAATGAAACACACCAAGCCGCGCTGAGATTGATTATTGCACTCTCCAAGAAGAGTGCATCGAGTTCCTGGCTTTGGAAATCGTCTGGTCGCTTTAGATTTCCTGCCCGTTCGAATGAAAACCAACCATCGGTCACTTCAGTTGCCCTTCGATTTTTTCGAATAGAAACTGGAGAAGCTTGCCATTTTCCTTCTTGGCAAAGCCGGAAAGTTCGCAATCCTCAGCCACTCGCTCGGGATAGGCAGAGAAGTAGCGCCAATTTTCTCGTTTGTGCTCTCCCTCCCGGAAAATCCTCAATACGTCATCTAGGATTGAAACGAAATGTCCGGTCTCGTTGCTCCTCATGATATCGACAATGACCACGTCGTCCTTAGTAACGTGAGACTGCAGCGAAACGATTGTAGTAACGAGCACGTACTCGAACACCACGATGTCCTTGAGAGTGACGCGAATCCTGGCCGGATCGTCGCTGGTTGGATGCTCTTCCTCAGTTAAGTCGAGGTCTATTTGCCGTCCCGGCGGCAACCAATCGAACACTCGGTCATGCAACCGGTGAGCGATCGACCGTCCTTTCGGCCACTCGTCCTCAAAGTGGTAAATCTTCACGCAGCAATGCCCTTTCCTTTTAGCCCTAACTCGAAAAAGAAAGTCGTGCGAGCAACAGTTCCTCTTTCGTCGATAGGATCCGACGTGAAATTAAAAATGGCACCTTCGTCGTGAGCCCGGAGTATCCTCTGCGTAACCGCTAGGCCCAGTCCGGTCCCTGGCCGGCGCGTCGCGACAGATTGCCGGAAGGACCGAACCCAAGGATGAAATATCTTGTCCCGGTCTTCCTCACTGATCGGGACGCCCTCGTTTTGGATCTCGGCTCGGAACCGGTCCGCAGTATAGATGAGTTCAATATGCAACCACTTGTCCTGAAAAGAATACTTGATCGCGTTGTCAATTAGGTTGAAGAAAACAATCTTTATGAACTCTTGGTCAGCCGAGATGAGATGAGAACCCACTGCGTTCTTATCAAACGAAGTTCGTATACCTCTTCTTCGGAGCTCTCCCTGCACCAGATCGAGTACCGAAACAACGACAGCTGCCGGATCGACATCCGCCCATCGTACGGCGTTCTTGTCAAACGTCTCGAGTAAATAGCGAGGTGCATCAGCTAGGCCATATGCTTCATTCAGCCAGAGAAGAGCGTCCTGAACGGCCGTTTGCATCGTTGGTGTGGCCAACAGACGAGCCAACTTTGTCGGCATTGAGGAGAAGAGTCGGACACGCTGAGCGACAAGCTCAAGCTCGGAGACGGCGGCGGAAAGTGACCCGCGGATCACATGTCTGATTTGGGCCTGCGTCGCATTATGATACTCACGAAAATCAATGACGCCGAACGCCGTTCTGACGTATTCCACGATCATTTCTAGAATTTGGGCGGAGGCACTTTGAATACAGTCCTGCCGAAACGCGAATACAATTCTTTGCTGAGTGCGATATTCCGTGTGAATACGAAATGCTAAACACCACAACTGCGCCCCTTCGTCGGCCCGTGCAATGCACGCCTCATTGTCACGAGCAACATCTATGACACGCCGATTTAATTTTCCCAGATGGAAGAGTGACGGGTAATATTCCGCCATATCTGTGTCGGATGGCTCCGACAGTAGCGCTACGCCGAACAGACTCGGCAGATATCGCTTAGATAACTCACCTAGCCACTCCAGTGTGAAGTCAGAGATTGCTTGGTCGTCTAATTCGTTGGAGATTTGCCTAAGTTTATCAGAAAGTCCCATGAAAGGTAGGTGCGCCCCCAAGAGAGACACCAAGTTTTTTCCGATCTGGAGATCGGTATAGCTAAAGTCTTCACCCAGGTATTCCAGATTTTCTTTGCCGATCAAAAAAATGAGGTACTGCGCAAAGCTCGCATCGCGCCCAGAAAGAACGTCGACGGCATGAGTATGGCACGGCAACAACATCCAAGCCGACGCTCCGACAATACCCTGGATGCTGCTCGTCAGCGCTCCAGAATAAGTGTGGCTACGAACTACCAAAGACGCCCTTTGCAGGCGATCCGCCTCTGAACGCTCGAACTTGGTGATTGGTGAGGGTGGCGTCGACTCGTGGTATTCGGCAACGAGCTCATAAGCGCCGCCTATCTGTTCGTAAAGCAAGATCGTTTTTGCACGTACGTAGTGAGCCAGAACTGAACATAGCTTTGGCTTGTCGGCTGAGCTCTCGACCTCATGCAGCATCTTGCTTATAGCCTGAGACAACCGTTCGTGACGCGACCGCGTCGTCTGGACTGAAAAAAATCTAAAAGCGATCTGAAGTTTGACTTGGCTCAAATGATCTAGTGGCGTGGGTCTCGGTTTAAAAACCACAGCGATACCCACATCATCGGATTCCAACTTACAGTCGTCGGCGCTGCAGTCTCGATGGTCGCTAAGCCGGTAAACAATCGGCCGAGAATAGTTTCTTATGGCAGCGATTTTTTCCAATTCGGCACGCGCACGTGCAAACGATAGAAGATCCCCTTCCGCTAACAATATCAATCTGCGCTGCAAGCTGGATCGAATTGAAATCTCGCCGGCGATATACGATAACGTCAAAAAGCTCTTCTGATGCTCATCCCTATCAAGCAAGTAAACAATCACAACGCTGCCAGGTCCAACAACGCCGCTCAACAGCTGCAAGAACTCCTGACGAGACCAGGAACCTCCGTGGTTGTCATAGTCAATGTTCACCGGCAATTGCGATATCCAGACTTGCAGTTTGGAAAGATCGCTATCCGGGTTGTCGGCCATTTGTAACCGTCGCTCTCTTCAAGGGATTAAGTATTTTGACAAAGGAATAGCCCACGAAATTATCCATCCGGCCATCACGAAAATAGACACATATCGGAGCACCGCAAACTTTCGAGCGGCGATTCTTGCAATGACATGTATTTGCCCAGCGATACTTCTCGCCCTCGGTAGCTCGTCGTCAGCTATCTTCAGTTGGCAAGCCTGAAGCCAACTTTCGCTGGATTCGAAATTGGCGATGTCGAGAAAATAGTACAACTCAATTGGCGTCTTCTTGGGCACCAAGCAATCCCACCAGCTCTTGGTAGCGAGTTGAGGGAAGGCAGCAGCCACCGACACCACCAGCGCAACAATCATTGCTAGATTCATTAAGCGGATGTCTCCTCCACCGAGGACACGTCCTTCATGCGCCAGAAGCACGCTCCCGCTATTCAACAAACCTAGAATGCCCACCAAGATTCCGACGAAAAACGTGAGCTTGGTTTCAGCAAAGCGATTGCAGGCGTTGATCTCTCGCCACACATTTAACAACTCGGACAAGCTATTTCCCCCCGAAATGGCGCAACAAACTATAGCTCGCGCTGGTTGCCAAGCAACAATTTGCGCTCGTAGAGGGGGCATGGTATAAAAATACCGCATCTGTTGACCTCAGCCGCCCGAACGCTCGGACGTCTGAAGCCCACAGGGGGAGTTCATGCTACACGGCATAGATATTCCGACTTGGAAGTCACAATCGCTGGCGACACAAATTGCCGAGAGATTGTTTAACGAGCTTGCAGAAACCGCTCTCCGCAAACATGCAGGTCACTCCGTCACCGCAGCGATCGAGGCCACGGGTGCAGCAATCCTCGAAGCGGCGTCTCTCGAATTCGTAGGCTTGTGCAAAGCGCATCGTCCTCGGCCATAGCCGAGGATTTTTCTTTCGCACCGTGAGTCCGATGCGCACCGAGCATAAGCCTTCAATGGTTCACTGAGACCTCAAACCCGGAGCCTGTTCAATCCGAAGCCGGCGTGCAGCCCAGTCAGGACGGCTAGCATAGCATTACTCACTGAGGAACTGGTGAGGCAGAAGCGCCAGCGCAAAGGAGGCCAACCAACTGCCATGAGCCAGACTTAAGAAAAACTCCGCCATGGCGGTGTCTACTCATCGATATCTTCCTCGCTATCCTCGCGAGGTGGCACGAGCACCAAGTTGCCATTCCAGTCTTTCGAAATCGGCAGCGTATTGAGCTTGACGGTGAAGCCCGGCTGGCCGTTCTTCCGGGTGAACGCGACGCCGACTGGCGACCAATCCTGAGAGCCAGGACCCGTCTTGGCCCGCACGTAATACGCTATCTCACGCTTGTCGTCTTCATGACCTCGTCGCGCGGAGCGGGAGGCGCGCTCGCTTGTTGAACCTTCCATTGAAGGCTCCTTTCTCCCACATGCAGGCGTGGGTTTTGTGGGCCAGCGCACATCGCCCCGCGAGCCCGCCAAATCCACACCCGAAGAGGAAACTATCTGTGCCCACGGTATCATGTGGTTAGAAGTTCCACATGGAGGGATATCCACATGCGCACCTACATTCCATTCGAGGATGTTGAACAGCTCGCGACGATTGAGCAGCTCGCTGAGATGCTTGGCTTGCAGACGCATCGCTATAGCAGCCACCAAGTGCGCTGCGCATGCCCGGTGCATGGCGGCGACAAAGACACGCTGGCCATCAGCCCGCATGTCCGCTCCCGGCGCGGCAGTGAGGGTGTATTCTACTGCCAGCGCGCGAAGCTCGGTGGCGACCGTATCGGGTTGGTCGCGCACTGTATGGAAATCGGCCAGCAAGACGCGGCGATCTTCATCAACGAACAGTTCGGCGGTGGGGACAGTACAGTCAACAGTACTGTATCTACAGTTAGCAAAGGCCGTGCCAAGCCCACACTTCCCCAAGAGCAAGAAGGCCGGAAGCAACCGGCCCCCAAGACCCCAGCTAGCTTCGATCCGGAGAAATTCGGCCAGAGCCTCGTCTACGACGACCGGGTGAAGGATCTCGGCATCTCGGAAGAGAATGCCGCCAAGCATCGCATCGGCAGCAAGCGGGGCAAGCTCTTCATTCCGATCTGCCCGCCCGATGTCGAGCCGGTGTGCTGGGCCGAGTTCGACGACGGCAAGCTACGTCTGCCCGACGCTTGGCTCGCCGGCAACGTCGTTCGCTTCAGACGTCCCGCTTGATGCGGGACTTTTTTCTGATCCAGCAGTCTGTTCTAAGAATTTTGCCTGCGACCACAGCTCGGGTTTTTCTTCTTTGTCCTTGGCTAACAGCTCCTCACTGTACTTGCGCATCGCCTCGTCTGCCGCGACTTCTCCCGGCTCAAGCGCAAACGGATCTTTTCGTTGTCTCCTCACACCATCAACAGGACCGATGTAACGCGTCGGCGTCCGCGGGCTTTTCCGCCCCGGAACATAGATCGTCTCCTGCGCGTAGTAGTAGCCTCGCCCATTTCGATACTTGATATAGATTCGCATCGATGTCTCCTGCTCTGGTGCAGCAGCGTATGCGACGATCCGCGCCGCGCAATTGAACGCCATGGCCGGGTGTAGAATATTTGTAGCCCTGCCCTTTCCCACCTAGGCCAGCAGCAAGCTTAGTGCGCTGGCGAGCGCTATGCCCTGCTGGGGGACCGTCGAGACACGCCCCAACTACGTTCGATTCGTAGTGGTGCTCCACCAGTGGGCAGGGCTAACCCCTTAAAACCCCACGCGAAAGGTGGGTCTTTTTTCTGTGCTGACTCAAAGCCAACGCGCGCGGCCTAAATTCTACTAGATCATTCCTGCAGCATCGGATGCTGCGTCCCAGCTCTCCGATGCACGAACCGCGTCACGAATTACGAAATACAGATTGCGTAAGTCCATTCATCACCAGCATCATTGAAGTCCAGAGCGCGCCCAATGGGTAGCCGCTCGCGACTTTTCGGTATCCGCTCAGGGCCGCTTTTGACATGCTTGAAATGATGGGCCAGCACGTCGATAATCCGAAACTCTGTGCTTTCCCTGCCCCAGACCTGCCGCCAATGAGCCGCATCCCGGTTTTCGGCTTCGGCCACGCGATCGACCGCGTGATAGATCGCAACGCAAGCTAGAAACGCATGTCGAGCCGAATTGCGGTTGGCGTGGAAGTCGTCCCACGTCGGGTCGACGATGACCTCCAAGTATCGCTGAAGCGTATTCATTCGCAGCCCTCATTCAGCACAGCTTCTCTCCTCTACCGCTTGGTTTCGCCCGTAGAGATCAACGACGACCTAATAGTCCGAAGCCATCTCCAAGCGGCTCAACAACTTGACAAAAATTGAATTCTAATACAGGATGTATCCCAGAATTTTTCGCGTTCGAGACGCAGCTTCTGAATCTTCGGCGGCTGTCCTTGAACAGGAGGAATTCATGAGTTCTTTGGACTCGAAGCTTTTTCCAGCCTCGCTAATTTCGGACGTCGGACGTAAGGCCGCAAGATTAATTTGCCGGGAGATCATCGACGTCTTCCACGCAAACGGTATCGATATCTATCAAATAGGTGTCGAACATAAGCCGACGATGATTGACGTTGGTGAGAAAATTCTGAAGGCGGCCACTCTTAGGTTTGAGGAGCTGATGAAGTAGCAGTCGTCGTAGCCTCGCATTGTCGCGGGGCTACTTTGTTCTTACTTCTCATCGATTTATCAGTCGCCGGGCTAACCATGGCGTTCCACTTTTCCTGCGGCCCCCCTCATTCTAATGAACGCGACGCTATCGAGCAGATTTGTCAGTCTTTCGGAGACGAATGGATACTGCTCACTAATCTCCCGCCATTTGCCGCCGAGAACGAAATCGACGTCGTCCTTCTTGGTCCAAAAGGAATCATCGTACTTGAGCTTAAGTACTTTAGCGGCAAAATATTTTGTCCCAAAGTCGGAGATTGGGAAGGAATAAGCAAGAAAGGAAATCCACTTAACCAGGCCTTCAACGCCTCCCAGGGACTCAAAGATACACTGGTAGAAAAAGACAAAGGGCTAAAGAGGAGTATCTGGGTCAACTACGCCGTCGTGGTGACAAATCCGAATTGCGTTCTCAAAGTTGACGCCGACCTCCCATTTTTCGTCGATAAACTCGAGAACGTTGTGGCACTCGTCAATGGCCGCCTCGCCACTGAACGTCGAAACAAGCCGATCAGCAGGGAACTCGGAGAACAGATCCTCGAACATCTCATTAAAAAGGAGCTGCCGGAATCTGTTCGACGATGTTGGACGGCGAACGAAACGAAACCAAAGCCTGTCACTTCTAACGGAAACAAGCCTCAGGGGCCTCGCCGCGACAGTCCGCCGAGTGTACCACCTTCCACACCCCGACCTGTTGGTCGTCCTCGTATACCGTTTTGGGACTGGCCGGCTCTGGTACTCCTTCTGCTAGTGGCCACGCTCATTTTTGAGGTGTACTCGGGGCTCGTGCAATTGTTCACTACTGCCGTCGAGCAGACCAACGTCGTTGCTTCCAATGCACCCTTAACACCGCACCCTGCTCCGAGTGCCTCGCCGCCGCCGCTGCCGGAAGCAGCGCCCCATGAACAACCGGCTCAGCGACACGCAAATTCCGAGGCGCCTCCGGCCAGTTCGGCGATACAATCCCCACCAATTGAGAAGCCGAATACGAACACTCGAATAGAGCCACTGGCCACCCAGCCTCCTGCACTTCCCTTACCACCAACGATACGGTCCATTGTGCTCAATAAAGCCGACGGGCATGGGCGCCGTCTAGATAAGCTGCCGGATCTTGTGCAACAGCGGACACAGGTCGTTGCCACGGTCTCGTACGAAAATAGCTCCTCCTCTGCAGACAAGATCATTCTAGTGCTCAAGCCTGCTCAGGCCGACTGGGAATGGCCCTGTGCGCCCGAGATCGTCAGGACTCCGAAAGGAGTGGTGTCATGTTGGTGGAATGAGCCGCTAGAAAGCGATCGTTACGCTGTCTTGGTTAAGGCCAATGGCCAAGTACTCTCCCAAAAGGAATTCCAAGTGATGGTACCGCCCGTCGGCGCCCCTGTGGATATTTCACCTGATCGTCCGGCCGTTCGGCCGCCGAGTTCGGTTCAACTTCAGCTCGCCGTCTCCGATTTTGCGATCCACCCCTCCGCCACGTATGTTGGCGAAAACAGCGTGTTGAGTTTTAGCGTCCGCAATGCTGGTACAAGTCCTGCGGCTGTAGCTCTCAAAGATAGATCACTTTCCGCCGGTCCTTGCATGGCAAGAGGATGGAATCCGGCAACAGCAGGGATACCGGCAGTTGATACAAACGCCGGGGTCGACGTGATAGATAGAAGCTTGACAACACTGGCGCCAGGTCAGTCAATCAGTGGCACAATTTCGATAGCATCTCCCGACTGCAATTTGACTATGCTTTCAGGTCTCCAGGCTGTTCCTGTCACCCTCGCCTTCTTCGTGTCTGTTGACGGGCGCCGAACGACAATTCCGCTCACCCTCCAGAACGTTCGCTTTCGACCTCTTGGCGCGCGTTATACTGGAGGATCGTTCTTCAACGGGAACGACAACTAGCCCTGCTTCCCGCTCGGCATGAATCGCATTTGGATTTGCGCCGCTATTTCCATCGGATGGCGGCGTCGCATTCTGAAGCAGCCCAGGATCACGGAGAGAAACTCTGATCGCAATTCACCACATCGTTCGATCGGCCGCCCTAGAATGGGAAAAACCCAATCCGTCATTTCAGAGAGGTCTTGTCAGCTTGTCGCTCTTTCCGCGGAACACGCAGAGGTCACCGCAATGCGGCTCGCGCCTAGTGGCCTTCAAATCAGCAAGACCAGCGATTTCTTGCGGAACGCATATGGTTGCGGTCGGTCGCAGCCAACATCTGCATAACGCACAAAATGGAACGATCGCTGCCGTCCGTTGCCAATGCCTCAACACGACTTCAGGATTCTATGAACCCGGGGACTTCGCAATCAGCGCCAGAGCGCGTTGAAGATCATCGACCACCAATCTTGAAAGCTCATCAAGCCGAGCGAGCCCGGGTGCCCTAGCACGCAGAGCGGGGTCGCTCCAAGAAAGATCCAGGCGACAATCAGGATCGGCAAGTACTTCCGCCACGTCAAATGATCGATGCCTTTCGCCGTCTTGACGAACCGGATCGGCGTATAAAGTCACGAACTCTTGCAGGTCCTCCCTTTGCAGCGGCTTCGTGCGGAGCGAAAATCGTTTGTCGGAGCGAAGATCGTAGATCCACACCCGCTGGGTTGCCGTCGATGACCTTTTCGGTTTGTCGAAGAATACGACGTTGGACTTGACGCCTGCGGCATAGAATAATCCGGGCGGAAGCCGAAGCACCGTATGGACTCTGCAGGTCTCAACCAGCCGACGACGCACCGAAGCTGCGGCACCGCTCTCGAACAACACGTTGTCTGGGACCACGACCGCAGCCCGCCCGCCTGGCTTCAGAAGCGCCACAATATGCTGCATGAAGTTCAGTTGTTTATTCGCCGTCTGAACCCAAAAATCCGGGCGCACAATCGTCAGGCTATCCTCTGGGCGGGTCGACTTCTCTTGGGCATAGGTCACGCTACCTTTGATCCCAAACGGAGGGTTCGTAACGACGACGTCAACCTGCCGAGCTGGCGGCGCTTTAAGGCTATCCTCACACGCGATCGGCAACTCATCATCGGCGTTACCGCCAACGCCGTGCAATAGCAGATTCATGGTCGCGAGGCGCGCGACTTCTTCAACCAACTCGACGCCTCGAATGGACTTCGTGGCGAGCATCTTTTTCTGCGCCGCCGTCATCTTGGGATAACGTCTTCGCAGATGATCGTGGGCTGCCAAAAGAAAACCCGCCGTTCCGCAGGCTGGATCACATATCACTTCGCCCAGTTGCGGATTCACGCATTCAACAATCGCTTCAATGAGTGGACGTGGCGTGAAATACTGCCCTGCCCCACTTTTGGTGTCGCGCGCATTCTTCTCCAGCAAGCCTTCATAGGCGTCGCCTTTCAGATCGTCGGAAAGCCCCGTCCACTCCGTCTGGCCGATGAGATCAACAATCAATAGGCGTAGTTTTGCGGGATCTCTAATCTTATTTTTTGCATTGCCAAAGATCAGCCCCAGCATACCTCCGTGCTTACCGAGCGCGGTCAGAACACGCCCATAATGCACATGCATCGCTCCAGCGCCGAGACGAACCAGCGAGCTCCACGAGTATTTCCTCGGTATCGCGCGGTCGGCTTGCTCGTCTGCCATCTTCAAGAACAGCAGATAGGTTAGTTGCTCGACATAATCTGGATACGAAAGGCCATCGTCTCGTAAGACGTTGCAATACTGCCAGAGTTTCCGAACTAGGATCTGCGCCCCAGGCGCCCGGTTGTCCGTCATTTCAAAGCCTTAGAACCACGTCGTTCACCCACCAAACATTCTTGAACGACTCAACGTAGACCTTGGCCGCGGCCGAGTATTCGGCCTGAGGATCCATGTAAGCTTTCAAGTCGCGGATAGCATCCTTAAACGCCTCGCTGGCCATCGGCCAGCCTTCGAAATTGGTAGGCGCCTCTCGGCGACCGCGCTCGACTGCTCGCTCCACCAGATTGTAGAGCGTCAACCGACCCTCGACGAACTTTGGCCAGTTCAGGTGTAAGCCGAGCCTGCTTGCCTCTACCTTTGCCTCGGCGACTCTGTTTCCCTTGAATTCAGGCGACACGTCAATCTCGCCATTCGGCCTGAAGGTCAGAAGAACAGGATCACCTGGCTCCGTAGGATCAAGAAGAGCAGGATGCTCCAAAGCTAAATCGTCATTCGGTCCCCGAGCGCGCACACCCGTCGGCAGGAGAGGAAAGTGCGTCGCCTTTCCACCAGCGATACGCGCCCCAGGGACTAGGCGTGGCCGGTTGGCGCGCTGGCAACTCAGCCGCATGTTCTTCCAATCGAACGCCAGCCAGTAATAACCCGGATGAGTTCGGTCCTCTCGCACTTTTCCCTTCGGGCGGAAGTGGTCGACATCATTGTCTGCGCCGGGACTTTTGCACTCCGTGTACCAACACTTGTCAAATGACGCCTCCTCGAATGCCTGCCGCAATGCCGCCCAACGTTGTTGATTGGCCTCAATGATGCGCGCACGCCGCTGAGCGTCTGGTTCTGCGAGCGTCGCATCCTGCGCGACTTGTAGGTCAGCTAGAAGGTCCCGGATTTTCGGGAGGATGGCTTCGAGATTGATAAACCGCATAGCTGTCAGGACGCACCTGCCTCCCGGCGCAGTTCTTCGACGATCCGCGCTGCCAACTTCCCGCGATCTTCGCGCTGCTTCGGTGTCAATTCCACCGCGTCGCGCCAGGCTGGGTCCTCTTGCGCTGTCCACGCTCTCAAGAATTCCTGATAGAGGGGGTCCCGTATCGTGAAGTCGAAGCCCCGACCACGGAGGTCATCCCTGATCCGACCAAGCTCTCCCTCCTCTTCGGGCGTCAGCGCATCCTTCATGGCAAGAACGCGTTGACGATCGAGGGCGGCCTGGGTCTTGGCATCAAGCGTCGTCTTGAGGCGAAAAAGATCGCTGGTCAAGATTGCCGCGACGCCCATTCCCCGGGGGTCCTGATCCGGTAATTCTGCGATAGCGCGGCCCTCCTGGTCACGTCTAAAGATTCGCACTTGAGCTCGCTCAAGGCCGGCAAATACGAGCGGGTCATGCGAGGACATCACGATGTGGCAGCTATCGCGCCCTCTGATGAAGCGATCCAGGAACGTCAAGTACTGCGTGCTCCAAGCCGGGTTGAGGTGAGTGTCCGGTTCGTCCAGCAGAAACAGAGCCTCATCTCGAGCCGTGAATTTTAGTAAACCGAGAACTAACAGCAACTGCTGCTCACCCTCGCTTAGATCGCGATATGTGACATTCCCGCCACCGGCCCCGGCGCTCATCCGGACACGTGTACGGACCTCGGCCAGCACCTTCGATAGGTGCATGCTTTCGAGCGCCGTGAAGAAGGCGTATTGGTTGCCGTACGATCGGTACACGTCTGCGAGAGATTCCGCGCTGGAGAGAAAGAGATAAAGACTCTTAACGATTGGATTCTTTGTTAAGTCGACTGGAATACGCCGCGTCATGCGCAGCGGAAGCATCGCTTGGTCATATAGGCGACTGAGAAACTGCTGTACTTCTCCTACTGCATTCCAAAACCGCGGATCTCCGCCTTTTCGCTTCCAGGGCGGTTCCTTCAGCGCAAAGAGCACGCTATCCAACCCGTCGATTTGAAGATGCTCTCGAAGAAAGCCGCGGTCTTCTTTCGAGGCCTCGCTGGCCTCCATGAAGAACGCGATGAGGGCGAACTGCCCATGCAGTGTTTGAGCGTAGAACAAACGCCGCAACGCGTTAGGATCGCTGATCGCCTTCCCGCGCTGCTCAGGTGCTTTTATGATCCAACTATAAAATCGCTCACGGTGCCTCTCGAAGATTGCCGCTAAACGATCACTAGGCCCTGAGTAGTAGCCAAATACAAATGCGGGACGATGACGGGGCCGACCATCCGCATCTTCCGCCATGAAGCTTCTTCGAGGAAGATCGCTATACTCGGTTTGGCCAGCCTGCTTTACCCGAAATGTCGGAAACTCGTCCGCCTTCGCTCGGACCTCGATATGGCTCCTACGGCACTCGTACTTTAGGTCGTAGTCAAACGGCGCTTCGACGTCGAGATCGAGATTGCGGAAGATCAGTGTTAACGCCTCAATCAGATTGGACTTCCCGGCGCCATTCTCACCAACCAGCACTGTGTAGGGCGATCCCTCGTCAAAGTCGACCGAGAGATCCCGAAGGTTCTTAAATGCCCCAATCCTGACCGACTCAAGTCGCATCGGCGATCTCAAGCTCCGCATTTTCGGCGGCATCACCCACCAAACGAATCGTCTTACCGAGAGCCTCCCGCAGAGCAAGATAAAAAAGCTCGATGTGTTCGGGAAGATCCCGGTTGTACCCGGCCTGCGCAAAAAGTTCAGGCAACGGCAAAGCCCCCCCGTTTTCCCGCAACACGGCTGCCAAGTCAGGCGACGGCTCAGCTTGCTGTGTCGGGCGAGGTCTGCTCTTCTGCATAATATGGCCTCTCCTGGGCGCGGGGAATAATGTGGCTTGGGATTTGCGCGGAGCGCCCAGCCGCCGTAGAAGCTCGCCAGCCGGCTCATCATCTGGGTCTTGCGGCGCTAGCTCGCCCGCCAAGGCTGCGGCCAGCAGTTCCCTTTCGATCTCTGGTAAGCGCTTGAGAGAGGCTTGGACAGCGATTGTCTGAGCTGTTGTAGCATCCAGGCGTCGGCGAGCCTCGGCGACAATACGCTGTTGCTCGTCACGAGGCGGAATCGGAAACGGAAGTGCTCGAAACCGCTCCAGTCCTAGATGAGCGATGTTTGTCGACCATCGTGCGATGTCACGAAATACCCCCGAATGCATATAATGACGGAAGACAAGGAGCGCATATTCGGGCTCAATCTCGTCCCCGGACCGGAAACGGATCAGCGTATTTTGGAAACAAGCGCCTGGTACTTCTCCGCGATAAATCGCTGGACGACCAACAAGCTCCGGACTCTGCCCTTCATTAAGTAGAACATCGCCGTTTCGCAGTTCGTAAATCGCGACTTCCTCTGGCTCGAAGTTCATGCGCAAGATGTCGGACGTGTCGATCCTGTCCTCATGCACATTTGCCACCCGGAGATAGGGACGCATATTGCGACCACGCGCATGCTTGGGCGCACGCTGTCGCCCGAGCGTAACTTCTCCGGCCTCATCGACACGACGCCTTGTCCACCCTTCTGGCACTGTAGCGCCAAGCCTCGGAGCGTCAAAATTCAGCGCAGCCTCGTCCTCGAATAGACTGGCCTGCCCACTCGCTGGCGACCGACGCGGGCGATTTGGCTCAGGCGCCGGAGACGATCTCGGTACCAATTCACCAGCAACCGCCGCAGCTAGAATCTCGCGCGTCTGTTCACTTAGGTGGTTCAGCACAGATCGAAGGCGGACCTCCGCTTCCCTAATCTCCGCTAGGCGCAGGTCAGCGATGTCCGTTATCCGCTTCTGCTCAGCCAGCGGCGGCAAGGGATAAGGCATTTCGGCAAAGCGTGAGCCGCCCAAGTGCTGAATACCTACACCCCGCGCGACGCGTGCGAAAACACCGGCCACCGCAAAGTACCGGAACACCAGGAACGCATACTCAGACGTGGTTACATGCGGACGAAAACGGATTACTGTATTCTGGAAACAGCAAGGCTCGACTTCGCCTCGCCATATCGCAGCACGACCGACCTGTGACGCGCTGCCCGATGCCTCCGTCAACAAGACGTCGCCAGCCCTAAGTCCGAACACTTCCCGTTCGGCCGGCGTAAAATTCATCTCGAGAAGGTCTGAGAAATCCATGCCGCCGGGCGTAATGTTGGCGGCACGAACATAACGCGTCATATGCGCACCCGAGTCCTGTTCGGGTGATCGCTGCCGACCGAGCCGCACCTCACCCGCCTGATCAACACGCACCGAAGCCCAGCCAGGTGGCAGCGCACGCTCGGAACTGATAGGGGGTTGGTCCATTCGCTTCTTCACCGTTGCGCGCCGGCAAGGGCGACGTGGGGCCGGACGCAACGGAAAATCGTCTCGGCACGGCCCCTCGCGTCCGGCGGTCAAGCCTACAATAGACGCCCAGCAAGGATGAAGGCAATGGCAGCGGGGCCAGCACCTACGAAGAGGCTCGTGGCCGCACGCGAACAAAAGCCAGGACCCCGCATCTCAGCCGATCGGAAGGCTGTTATCCGGCACACTGCTGCGCTTCAGGGCCGACCTCTAGAGTTGGAGCACCTCACTCAGTTGTTTCCCGGTACGTTCCCTACCATCTATGCGAATTCATACCGTCCGCCGACTGATCTTTCTAGATTGCACGGCCCCGCACTTGCGAGCTTCCAACCCGCCAGATGGGGATAACCGGCGGCAGGTGGAGGGCCGCCGGGCTATCATCAAGCCATGCAAGACGACCAACCGCGACAGGACACGACAAGTCGCGACCGTTCGCCAGATGAGCTCTATTTCCTATCCGTCGAGGAAGTTGCGGACATGTACGAAGAGGCGGGCCTCCCCCGTGATCCCCGTACCATCCAACGCTATTGCGCGCTAAACAAACTCGATTGCCATAAAGCCGAGACGCCGACCGGCGAACGATACCTTGTCGCGCCCTATTCCGTTGAGCGGCACATAAAATACATCAAAGAGGTGTCGCGACCAGCCGCGACTAGTCACGACAAATCGCGACAAGACGCGACCGTTCGCACGTTGGAAGTTAAGCCCGAACCAGCGCCGCGACCAACGACGACAAGCACCGACCAGCCGCGATCTGTCGCGACAGCCACGACAAGCGACGACAAGTATGTGTTGATGCTTGAGAACCAGGTAGAGTTTTTGCGCGGCGAAATCTCCGTCAAGAATACACAGATAGCCGAATTGACCGAACGCGCTCGCGAGACCAATCATTTGATAGCAGGCCTGCAAAAAATGTTTCCGCTTCTCGCCTCACCCGATCGCCGAGGTGCAGAGGAGGGGCAGCAGCCGTAGCGGCTCTCCACACGAGCCGCTCGAATTACCAACGATTTTCGGCGTATAATTTAGCTGCCGATCTATGGCAGCCAAGCAAACGACAACAATCGGTCAGGCCGCGCCTGCACCAGCTGAAAAGATTTACATGGAGAACACGCTACTTCGCGTTTCCGGCGCGTTGTTCTGCCACGACGCGAAGCGTGCATCGACACGCACCAAAGAGATTGCACTCAATCACAACGTAAAAGAAAAAGCGGTCTTCATTCGGCCCGACCCAGCGCTTGGCCAGCCCGGTCCACTCGCACACAAAATTTTTGTTGCGCTCATCAAGAAACACTCAAATTACGGCCGCCCGATCCAGAGCGACATATCTTTCTCACGGCGCGAGCTTATGCGTCTCATTGGCTACAAGCAGTGGGGAGGAATTTACAATCAACGGCTCACACGTGCGCTCCAAGAAATTCAGTTTTCGCACGTGCGAACAAATTTCAAAACTGCGGATGGAAAATACGCAGAGCAAACGTTTAGCATTTTCCCCGAAGTCTATTTGGAGCGTCGAGAGAAGGACAGTGATCCCGTCGAACGATGCACGGTGACACTGGCGCGTCCTATTGTTGCGTCGCTCAATGACGAGCACTTCACGTGCCTCAATCATACACTCATGGCCGAGCTCGGCACGATTGGGCAAGCGCTTTATATGCGCCTGTTCTTCCATTTCGCGAATCTGTACATGGATAATCCGCGCAATCGACCGACGTTCAAAAAACGTTACGAGGACATCAACACCGAATGGCTTGGCGGCCTTACGGTTCACACACAGCCATCCGTTATCGAGCGCGACCAATTGGGTCCGCACCTCCGAAAATTGAGGGAGATCGGTTTTTTAGCGTCGTATGGTATCGCGCCCGCTGCGGACGGGAACGGTCTTATTCTGACCTTCCGTCCCGGTCTCGCTTTCATCACAGACTACGAACGCTTCTATCGCGGCCGATATCAGGCAGAAATGCAGTTCGAATTTCAGAGCGACCAATATGAGACGGCGGAGCCGCTTAAGGTCGCATACATGTTTTTGGAGAAACGCACCGGCCAGCCGACCACTGCCATTCCATATGTTCCTTCCAAGGACGTGGAGACTGCAAAATTTCTCCTGACCAAAGTACCCTTCGAGGAGATTTCGCGATTCCTTTCCTACGCACTCGCTGAGGCCGACAAGACGAAATTCGACGTGAAATCGCTAGGCGGCCTTAAGCAGTACTTGGCAGGTTACCTTGAGCGCCGGGAGCGCCGGACGACGGACACCAAAGCTGCGCAACGAGCGGCGGCGGAAAAGCAAGCCCAAGCGGGGCGTATTGAGTACAGCACATACCGCCGAAGGGCGGCAGACAAGCTCTTCGCATCGCTTCCGCTCGACGAGCAGCAGGCGATCCTGGCGCTAGCTCAGACCGAGGTAGGGGAGGAGAAGGGAAATAATCCGATACGATCACATCTCGCCGATATGGCCCGGGCTCGCATCACGGCCGAGCGTCACCCCGACCAGATCCAGACGTTTGAACAGTGGCGGGAGGCTCGTGGCGAAAGTACGCCTGTTTGATATAATGCCAGTATGACACAAGGTACTAAACGGCTCTTGCAGCGTGTTGAGGCTTGGCCTGCTGAAGATCAGGAAGAGTTAGCTAGCGTCGCGCGTGAAATTGAATCTCGCCGAACCGGCATTTATGCCTTGTCCGACGAGGAAAGGGCCGCCATTCGACAGGGAATAGTCGCCGCTGAGGAAGGCAGTTTCGCCCCCGAAAACGAAATGGAAGAGTTCTATAAGCTGCACCGGGAGGCATGAGAGTTCGGTTTACCCGGCCCGCGCAAGCCGACCTCATTCAAATCCAGGACTACATAGGCCGGTTCGATCCCGACGCTGCCTCGCGCGTTATAACGCGGCTAATCGAAATTTCCTGGTCGCTGGGGCATCTTCCTGACCAAGGACGCCAAACCGACGAACCAGGCACTTTACTGCTCGTCGTGCCTCAACTGCGATATTTCATCTTCTACAAGGTGGCTGGTAACGAAGTCCACGTATTGCACGTGCGCCATACATCACGAAGCCGCTTCTGGCGTTGAAAAGTGGCTCAGCCGAGCCACGAAATAGATGGCTGTGAAGATATGGCCCAACAGAGCCATATAAAATGGGTCGGACAATATCTGTTTCGCGACACATGAATTGCGACTTGTCAATGAGTCGCCCTTCATAAGCTTCGTCGGAAAGACGCTGCGCCGAGTGTGGATAACTGTGCATCAGGTGGGGCCTCTGACACAAGGACCCGGGGTCTCTGACACAACAAAGTGGGGTCTCTGACACAAGGAATTTCGAATCGGATTGCCGATATACGTTGCCACATAAGGCAATTTTGGAAATGCCAGTTCGCTCTAATAGAATCTAATATATTCAAACACAGAGTGTGTTTTCTTTTGAGGATAAGGAACGCGCTATTATCAACGCATTCGTTTTCAGTTTGGAATCTCACAGTCGGCCCAACTCCTACTCCCCTTCCCTGACTTTTGGGTAACAGTCTGGGTAACTCTTGCAGCTCAAACTAGGAAATTGGTTACTTGACAGATACTTAGTTCGCTATTCTGGTGCTGGCCAGGGGCACCACGCTTCGCCCTTCGGGCTACGCGTGGCGCGGCCGTGCGAAGCCACCTGTAGCCCGAAGGGTGAAGCGTGTCCGGCGAAGCCTCTTGGCGAAGACGGACTGGCTCAACACATTCGATCTCCCCCACCCTTCCCCTCCCCGCACCACCACTGTATAAACCGGTAGCTTCTTCCGCTATTCGAAGGAGCTCATATGAACGACCTGCACGCGTGGCTTTCACAACAGCACCACGGTTTGCGGACCTTCCAGACCTTTCAGCAC